>JBAVMD010000429.1:0-1739 GCA_049689695.1 Chitinophagaceae bacterium
TCCTGCGCTGATGCCATGCGCTTCATTGAGATGATAAAGCTCGGGATCAAATCCTAATTCATCAACCAGCTTGGCTCCCCCTACTCCCAGCAATATGAACTGGGCCACCTTGGTGGCTACGTTGGCATCGTAAAGGCGGTGAGTAATGGTTTGTGAAACATAATCATTCTCCGGCAGGTCTGTGCTCAACAGGAACAAAGGAGCGCTGTTGAATGTTTCAGGGTTCAGGTAAAACGCTTTCACCCAAACAGGATGATCGTGAATATTGATCTGGAATTTAATGCCGGTATCTTCTAAAAAGCTGTAATGCTTTTCCATCCAGGTCACCTGCAGGGTCTGGTCCTGGTTGCGCGCCTGGTCGTAATAGCCATACTTCCATAAAATGCCTATGCCTATCAGGTTTTGCCTTAATTCATAAGCGCTGCGCAAATGCGAGCCCGACAGAAATCCCAGGCCACCGCTGTAAATTTTCAACGGCTGGTGAACGGCAAACTCCATTGAGAAGTAAGCCACTTTCTTAGAATAACGGTCGTCGATATTATAGGGTACTTTAAAATTCGTAAAACTCATAATGATAGTCTTCGGTTCTTAGTTTTAAACTTAAAATCTTTCCACTCTGTGTGTAGTTAAAACACAAACGAGGGTGCAATATAACGGATAAAATAAAAACGGATTGTTTAGGGTTTTAAAGAAGTCATTAGGTCAATTGGTCATTAGGTCATTAATATTGACGCAATGACTTAATGACTTAATGACCCAATGACCAATTGACTACTTAACTTTTTTAGGTTTTGCCTCCTTCTTCTTAGGAAAGCTTCCCTCAAAGAAGCATTTAATATCGCGGTAATTACCGCAACCTTCAAGTTCCTGCATGCTTACTGCACTGGCCGTAAAAGTAAATTGCAGTACGCAAGGGTCTCCGCTTTCACGGTACACGGCAATGTTCGGCTTTACAAACCTTGCTTCGCCTTTCAACTCGCCGCGGCACGTGCCTTTATCTTTTTCGAAATGAATAAAGAAGCGCATCTGCATAGGATTTTTTCCATCGCGGATGGATACCATATTGCGCTTGTCCTTTATATAATCACCGGAAAATTTATGCTTGCGCGATGAAGTATCGATGGGGTTCACGACCACTTCGTTAGCCGACAGCTCTTCATTCGATTCGGTAAGAATCAGGGTAAACACACCAATGGTATTATATACATAAGCGTCTTTCCGGAAAATAACAGACCCGTCAGGTTCCTTGCGCTGGCGGGTTATGGAGATGGTATACTTACGGTCCATGCCCGCAGATTGCGTGGTCTTGCTATCATTATCCTGCACCAGGATCGGCAATGCTGCTTTAAAGTTATTCCCGCGGTCGAAAGTGAGAATATAAACCGCTTTCCTGGTATTGCTGATCGCTTTTATCAGCACATAGGTCTCCGCTTTTTTAACGGGAATGCGCCCTATCGGATAGATCTTGGGACGCCCCGTAGCGCCAAACTGCCGTTTGAGAATACTGTCGCCGATGATCTGTGTAAGTATCTTATTACCAATGATAGAGGAATCATTGTTCTTCCTGGCCAGGGAACTATCCGCAACGGTATAGGGAACGCTCATTTCCGGAAAAAATTCGATGAATTCTTCTGGTGTTACCGTCTCGTCGTCCGTTAAAGTAGTGCGCTTACTCTTACAGCTTGCAAAAGCCAGAATGACAATGATCAACAACCAAAAATATTTCATGGGAAAGCCAA
>JBAVMD010000430.1:0-11571 GCA_049689695.1 Chitinophagaceae bacterium
GAGGTATTACTCCCTGTATTGTTAGCTGCGAATGGAAGAAATTTATACTGCTCGCGGCCAAGCTGGTCATACACGAGCGCAGATACCATATCCACCGCATTAGCTGATGAAGCCGGGCTACCCGGATCAGTTATAAGCGACCCT
This sequence comes from Chitinophagaceae bacterium, assembly GCA_049689695.1. Lineage (GTDB taxonomy): Bacteria > Bacteroidota > Bacteroidia > Chitinophagales > Chitinophagaceae > DASPKM01. The sequence goes on from JBAVMD010000430.1 coordinate 145, forward strand.
TTTTTTACTACAGTTTGTGAAGGTCTTCCCAGCCCATCGAAGTAAGCAGTTGATTGCTGCACGTCTTTGAGCGGACGGATTAAAAACGCAGCCGCATCCTGCTCCGGTGCCGCCGCGCTCCACGTGCGCACATAGTTTACCGGTAGCGTTGACGGATGCGCCGAAGGAAGGTAAGGCGTTTGCGCAAACGCATTGATGGAAAGAATAAAAAGAAAAAAAGATATGCTGAGTTTCATAATACAATTTTTACTGGTGTGCCTGCAATGCAGCTTGCATCGTTTGACTAAGCGGAGTGATATTAGAATCAAAATAACCAACGAGCTTTCCCTGCTTATTGATCAGGTATTTGTCAAAGTTTCCCCGCACTTTTATTTTCATCGCGCCGTTTTCATCTTTATTTGTGAGCCAGCGGTAAACAGGTGCAATACTTCCTGAAGAATCATTTACATTGACCTTGGCTGCAATGGGAAAACTGACGCCGTAGGTGGAAGCTAAGTAAGACTGCAATTCTGTATTGCTCAATGGTTCGTTCCCGAAGCTGTTGCTGGGAAAAGCAATCACTACCAGATTGCCTGCATTTTCATTTTGCAGTTGTTGCAGTTCGCTGAACTGGGCAGCAAGCGTGCTTTGCGTAGCAATGTTCACTATCAAAATCCGCTTGCCCTCGTATTGACTGAAGCTGATGGTACCGCCATTTGCAGCTTCTACTTCAAAGCTATAAATGCTCACAGGCTGGTACGCAAACATCAGGAAGAAAACATTGGTTAATATCTTAAGCATATATTTTGTTTTAAGGGTTAATCTCCGCCCGTGCAGGCTTCGGCACTTATTTCAGAATAATCCTGGCTGTTGGTATTGTCACTAAAATGGTAGTAGTACACGCAGGTCCATGTCCCATTACCATTCTGGTAAGAGTAGCGATATATCTTAAGCCCGGTATAACAGTTACAGTTGATCTTCTTTTTACCTTCCCCGGCACATGCGGGAAGCGTACGGCTGTAGGTTGTTGTGCCGATGGAATTGTCGCTCCACTGGTACTTATAGTTCTGCACCCACGTGCCGTCAGTATTATCCGAGCAACTGACGGGATATATTTGTCCCAACTCACAAACACAATTAATGAGCGCATACCCCTGGCCCGAACAAACTGTGTTGGCGCAGTGACTGTACTTATTTGCGAAAGCCTGCGCAAAAGGATCTGCATTGGCCAGCGCATTGGCAGCCGGTTGTGATACCAATGAAAAGTATCTCTTCGCAGGAATAACGTAACTGAGGGCATAAGGCTGGTATCCGGTGGCGCAGGTATTGGCGCCGATGCTTATAGTTACTGGCTCGTTGAAGAACACAGCCAGGGTTGCAGATGTATCAGGTGTAACATAACTATAAGCCGTTTTTTTCAAGAGGTTACTGTCTTTATCGCGTACATGCACCAGCCTGTTGAACACATCATACTCAAAACTTTGTGTTTTATTATTGGGATCTGTTATTCCTGTAACACCTATCATGTGCTTATGAGTATAGGTTGTTACCTGAGCCAGCGGCAGGTTGGTGCGTATGCGGTTGATCTCCGATTTTAAGGCCGCACCGTCGAGCGATTGCAATTGAGAAATGGTTACGCTAAGTTCAGCCGTTGCCGCTGAGTAAGATGCCCCTGTGATCTTTGCAACCGGATATTTCTTTCCATATCCCCATATCACTGAGTTCACAATACCTGATTTGCCTGTGAATTGCAGAATATTTCCCTTTTCATCATATAGATCAATGGTGCCTTCAACCTCCAATGAATTTCCTTTTTGGGATGTTTCGAGCGATACCGGCTCATGGTTATTGTTACCAACGGCATCGTAATTTGTTTTTGCTTCAAATACCGGCAGGCTGTTCTCAGTTTGCGTAATATCAACCACGCGAACAATATCATTCTTTGCAATCATGTTGGCATAAACCTGCTGCCCTGAGTAATCAGAAGGATATTTATTGTTTGTTTCAACAACCTGTCCGAGGCTATTAACGGCCTTCACTTTTGTAACCTGCAAATGATCTGCATTTGCATAAGTGAACACGCTGGTATTTATCTGCGGATTCAACCCATTCTCATCATACATCGTTTCTTTTACAGTATCGGCGTACACCCATCTCGAAAAAACACTGTAACGCATCATATCAAAACATGATAATCCTGCACTCAGTGCATCCGCGCACGAGGTAACGTTAAGGTTGCAAGTGCTATCCATATATGCAACCTGCGGAACTTTCATTGCGATTGCGTAACCGTACAGCGCGCTGTCTCCCCGCGTATCTTGTTTATAACTGTATTGCGTTTTCTTTATAACCCGGAGGGATCCATCGGTATGTTTTTTAAATATGGATTCCGATTCGGGCCTGCCGTTAAATGTTGCGCTGAAATTGCTAAGCGGAGAACTGATGATATCATTGTTCCACAATACTTCTCCCAGCGCATCTGAGCCAACCAGGAAAGTGTTTTCCGTGCCGCCTCCTTCAAAGTTTTCTCCCTGTCCTTCAACAATGGCAGCGTAGTTAATGTGCGATGAGGCAAAATCAAACAATGATCTCAATGAACTGGAATTGAGTGTTTGGAACAAACAGCGGTATGTTTGTCCGGGAACTGCCTGGCACGGAAGCTCTTTGATGGTGGTACCAAGGTATTGCGGAGACCATGACACATTCAAAGACGATTCTGTAAGGTTTGATAAACTACCATAATAATATTGTGTGATCATGGGTCGCTCACCGGGATTCCCCTGCAGCACCGCCCTGATGCGTGCGCCGCCGGTTGCTTCTACCTGCCCGGGACTGGTACCTGCCAGATAAAATTTAAGTGTTGGCCGGGTAGTTACTACTGTTCCCTTTGCGCGGTATTTAAGCGTGTATGTACCTGCGCTGAGACTTACATATCGCGTGACGTTTGTTGCCGGCGAAAGCACTTCGTCAAAAACAACAGCGTTGTCAGAATTGAGTATCTCAACACGCCCGGTGTTATGCACAGGATCAAACGATCCGTTGCCGCTGTTATCAATGCACTGCAGCCCAAGCTCTATCCACTGACCTTGCGCAATAGAAAAAGATTTCGTTTTGATTACTTCGGTAGATGTGCTGGTGCCGGTCACTTCGCATTGGAACTCATGCCTCGTATCAAAATCCAGGTTGTCAGAAACGGAATGCGGCTCGTACACCAACATCGTCACGCCACCAGTCGGGTAAATTATTTTATTCAACAATCCTTTACTGGCATAATCGAATTTCGGATCACGGTTGGCCGAAGCGGCGGGAAAAAGCGTTGCGAAAGCATTCCCCATAAAAGGCGTGAAAGTTGAATTGACCTGGCCGTTAAAAAATCCCCAATGGTCCTGCGAGAACGATAAACGCGAGGGACGCCCGGCGGGATCGTTGTATGAAAAGTAATGTGTTTTATGCAGCGACCCATCTGAAGAATTTTCTATTAGCGATCTGAGATAAGGCGTTTTACTATTGCCGAAGTAGGACTCGTTATTATATGTTGAATATGAAGTAACGGTATCGTATTTCAGATCATACGATCCGATCACGTTCACAGAATCTGTAAGTTCGATCCTGCTGATTAGTTTATCCTCGCAATCAGGCCTGTGGATATAAGTAAAATTGATCTGCCCATATCCCGAACTGCTTATACCTGAAAGCAGCACACCTTGTGTCCTCACAACATTTATACACGTAGTGGAGGCTACCGGCGTTGAACAGGCGTCACAACCCACATCGACCACGAGGTTCTTGAACATTGTTTGAGATACGCCATTATCATATCGGTATTCATGCGCTGTATAGGTGAACGTAATTTTCTCACCGTTTGGATGCCGTATTTCTTTGAGATACCAGGAAGTTGCGATGTATTCATCAAACGATTTTCCGCAGGTCTGCTCACGTTTGGTCTTTTCTATAGCGCCCGAACCGCCAAAGAGGTAGCTAATGCCGTCAGGGGTGGTAAATTTAAAATTGTACGTGGCTGAAACACTAAAATCGTATTCTATCTTAACCGCCGAACGCTGCACCTGGCGCACCTGCATCTGGTTGTTGAACACAAAGCTGCCGGAATAGCCATTGAAATTAAAATTGAACATATCCGGTTCCGAATCATACCCATTGCTAAGGCCATGGGCAGATGATTCAGCCATTTTTTTCATGTAGTTGTAGGTTGCGAAGTTGAACCCTACTGTTGCATACGGTTCCTGCCGGGTATTTGTTTCATCCGGCACACCACGAACTGTTCGCGTAACTACACCACCCGCACTGATACTCCAGCCTATGCCTACACGCGAAGCAATTTCATCGACCCGTATTCCTCCTGAGCTGTACGCGATGGAAACAGCCGCCGACAATTTTTTTCCGGGAAGTGTGAATAGCGGGATGCTTACATTTGGAGAGCCCGTGTTTTTATTAAGCGATACTTCACCATACCTGATAATGGACGCTGCATTGGGAGGCGGCGGAAGAAAATCAACCATTTTGTCGAACGTAGGCTGCGACTGTGAACGCACTAAATAGCCGGCTATGCACAGCACGAAAAAGATGATGAAATGTTTCATACAGTATGTTTAGGGTATTATTAAAAATGATATCCGATCCGAAATTTCAGCGGTTGTGAGCGAGGTATTTGTTGATAGCTCAAAAAATCCCACAGCAACTGCATTTTCGTTCGTTTAAACAACCTGCTTCTCACCGCCACGATCTTACTCACACCAATCAGCGCACTTTGTTGCCAGCTATCCAGATCATATAGTCGTTGCATAGCATCGAACGGCTGCTGGTAGTTATATTCAAACCCGCCGCTGGCATAGAAGCTACCCTTCAACTGCATATCGAAGAAGCTTCTGAACCCAATGCCCTCATGCGTGATCTTTATATTACGGAAGTTTTGTCCCCAGCCCATTTTGTAACTGAGACCGAGGCCTGCTGTTGAACGGTTATTTAATTTATACCCGGCCATTAGTGCGAGGTCGCTGGCAACGGGAAAAAAGCTGTTGCTTTTTGCGCTTTGCACATTTGCGCCCAATTCTACGCGCTGCCAGAAGGTTTTTACTTTCTGTTTGTTGGGTTTAAAATCAGGCATGTCCATTTCGCTGCTGCTGCCACCCAACTGCATTACTTTGTTTTTTAATTGCTCGATCTGTGATTGTGCATCTCTGATGTTCTGCTGCATGGCACGATTCACATCAGGGCCGTTCCCAAAACGTTGCATCATTATCTGCTGAATATCCACCCGCGTCTGTAATCCGGGTATCGGAGCAGCAGATGCTATCGGTTCACTGCCAGGCAAGCGGAACATGCTTGCAAGCATGGAGTTCTTACGGAAGAATTCTTTGAAGGCGGGAATTTTACCAGCAAATCGTAATAATTTCGACTCAAACTTCCAAGGGTCTTCGAGCATTCTTTTGTATTCGTCAACCTGCGCGCGGTAGTAGTAAATTTCCTTTTTAAATCTTTTGAACTCTTTAGACAAGCCGAACTTTGGCAATTGCTCTTGCAGATACTGTTGACGCTCTTTCAAATAATTTTTAATCGCTGCGGCATAGTTCATCTTACTTTGCAGCGAATTATAACTATTTAATACCGATGATAATTTTTCCTGAGAAAGGGATGATTGACTGAGCAGCTTATTCTCATCTAAAAAAAGCAATGCTGTTTGCATTGAATCTATGCGACCGCTATAGATATGCTGATCATGCAAATTATTTTTCAGCTCCGCATACTTGCCGCCAACATCACCGAATAACTGCTTTGCGGCAACTGAATCCTTTCTCCATAGTTTACGTTGCAGTTTCCGCTCTTGCTTCTCCAGGCGAATGAGGTATTTCTCCGTTTGCCGGTTGAGCTTCTCCGCAATGCTTTTTGATTTACCGTTAATGCGGTTGAAAAACTTATCAGGAAGATCGTGAAGCTTGCTGTAAAGCAATGAATCCTGCGCCCGCCCGGCAATCGCGCACAGGCAGAACAATAAGAGCATAGGCATGCGCCTACTAAGCATTCGCATAGCTGTATAAGTTCAGGGTGATTGAATGATACGCTTAATAGAGATATCGCCAGACTGGATAAAACAGCTTAATCAAAAATGATTAAACAATACAGCGTAATGAGTGGAAGTGTAAACCGATAGCGTTAGTGGAGTGAACTGGACAGTAAATTAATTATCTTTTTTTAATCACAAAATTATTTTTTTCTGTTTCGAATATTTTTCAGGCGAACATGAAAAATTAAATTGATACACATCAAATTGTACTGAACAAAATAAAACGAATTGATATGAACTGATTTTTACCATCATTTATTTTTCAGTAAACATTTTAATCGGATAATCAACCCTCTCCACGAAATACTTGTTTATCTTGGCGCTCTTTTCATTTCTTATCCTTCTCATCATGCTTGTAAAAACGTTTGGCAGTGCAGTGTATGGCGTAGAAGCAATCACCATTACAGTAGAAGTAAGTGTTCACCAGGGAAAGTTCAGTTTCATTACCGGGCTTCCTGACAATGCTATTAAAGAAAGTCTGCAGCGCGTAGAAACAGCGTTCAAGTCGAACGACTATTATATGCCGCGCGCAAAGATCGTTATTAACCTCGCTCCTGCCGATACCCGGAAAAGCGGCACCTCTTTCGATCTGCCCATTGCGCTGTGCATTCTTGCCGGCTCAGAACAATTACCCGGCGCAGCTATGGAAAAATATGTGATCATGGGAGAATTAAGTCTTGATGGTGAAGTGCGTTCCATCAAAGGCGCACTGCCCATTGCCATCCAGGCGAGAAAAGAAGGATTCAAAGGCCTGATCGTTCCCAAATCAAATGAACGCGAAGCCGCCATAGTGAACAACCTCAATGTGTATGGCGTATCGCACATCAAAGAAGTAATAGAGTTTTTTCAAAGCGATGAACAAAGCCTCCAACCTGTTGTTGTGAATACACGAGACGCATTTTTTAATGCGCAATATGAAGACGAGTTTGACTTCAGCGACGTGAAAGGACAAGAGAACATCAAACGCGCATTAGAAATAGCTGCCGCAGGTGGACACAACGCAGTACTTATCGGGCCGCCCGGCGCGGGCAAAACCATGCTCGCAAAACGGCTGCCTTCTATTCTTCCGCCTTTAACATTGCAGGAAGCACTGGAAACAACCAAGATACATTCTGTAGCAGGCAAGCTCCCGGATAATGCCATGCTCATTGCCAAGCGACCATTCCGTTCTCCGCATCATACCATCAGCGATGTTGCACTGGTGGGTGGTGGAGGCATTCCGCAGCCCGGTGAAATTTCGTTGGCGCATAACGGTGTGTTGTTCCTTGATGAATTGCCTGAGTTTAAACGCACGGTGCTGGAAGTGATGCGCCAGCCAATGGAAGAAAGAAAGGTAACCATCAGCCGTGCGAAAGTTGCAGTGGATTTCCCAGCGAATTTTATGTTGATCTCTTCTATGAATCCGTGCATCTGCGGCTTCTACAATCATCCAACACGATCCTGCACCTGTCCGCCCGGAAGCGTGCAGAAATATTTAGGAAAGATCTCCGGCCCTTTGCTTGACCGCATCGATCTTCATGTTGAAGTAACTCCCGTTGCATTTTCAGAGCTTTCTTCTTATAAAGACGGTGAATCATCTGTGAGTATTCGCGAACGCGTGATCAAAGCGCGTGAATTGCAAATGGAGCGATATAAAGATAATCCCGGTGTTTATACCAATGCGCAGATGAGCAGTAAACAATTAAAAGAAATTTGTGTGATCAATGCCGTAGGGCAAAATCTGTTGAAAGCAGCTATGCATAAATTGAATTTATCTGCCCGCGCTTATGATCGTATTTTAAAAGTAAGCAGGACCATTGCTGATCTTTCGGGAAGTGAGGATATAAAGCCAGAGTATTTGGCGGAGGCGATTCAATATAGAAGCTTGGATAGAGAAGGTTGGGGAGGGTAATTGGCATAAGTAAACTACTAATCCAACGGATACCTTGATATAAAAAGCCGATCGAAGCTCTATTATATCAAACTCATCCTTCTTTTCAATATCAGATGCATTGAACATAATACTGAGCTACAAAACATAAAAGCATATACCTTATTCAATCATTGTAAAATGTAGAAAAATGTATTTGACATTGTTAGTTAGATGGTTTTGACAGGAATCGAAACCGTCAACACAGTTCCTCCTTCCTTGCTAGATAGAATACATATCTGACCTTTCAGAAACTGTGCTCTACGATGCATATTTGAAAGTCCCATTCCTCTTGGTACGCTGCAATCAGCATCGAACCCTTTACCGTTATCTGACACAGTTAATCGAATTGAATCAGTAAATAGTGATATCATTAAATAAACATGAGTTGCACTTGAGTGCTTCATACAGTTCTGCAAAGCTTCCTGAATTATTCGAAAGAGTTGGAACTGTTCAGCAGCACCAAATGTCAATGAAATATCTGCAATATCAAGTGTAACTTTTAACGCCCCACTCGAGGTAATACGCTCCACTTCTTCCTCGAGATATTGTTGTAGCGAAAACTGTGTAAGCCAATCGCTTCTACATGACTTCAAAAGCAATCTAACCTCTTTCAATGCATGTGATATTGCTTCGTTTGCAGCCTTAAGCGGTGCGGGCACCTCTTCCATTTCCTGAACAGCAAGGCCTAAGTATATTTTTACGGAAGTAAGTAACTGTCCGATATTATCGTGCAATTCTTGCTCGAAAAAACTTGGGGCATGATCTGACACAAGAGGAGTTATCTTGTTATGTAAGTAAGTAACCATATATTCATTTTGTACCACATCTCACTTGCAAATTACATTGGAGGCAAAACAGAAACAATACCATCTATTTTGTATTTTAAAATACCATATACTTGGTATAGCACATTGGCGAAATGCTTCTTACATTTATATGCAGTGTTTAGACAATACTCCCAATAGATAGAATATGCCCCTTGAACAAGATGTATTTCTGCATGGAACAATCCTTGTTATAATCCTGGGGGTTATTATTGCCTGTTATATTTTCTTCCACAACTCTAAAGACCGGGTGTATGTATCTTTTATAATTTACGTGCTCCTCGAAACGCCGCAGCTAATGCCCGCTCTGGAAAGCATGTTATTCTCGGATAATGGATTGGGCCGCAGTCAAGGCCTGCTAAAATATCTATTTACTGCGAGAGCGTTTATTTGGTTTACACTAGGTTATCAACTGTTGGATAACCCCAAAAAAATCTTAAAGATTTCCTGGTGCGCCATTGCTGGCCTGTTGTTTCTTCAAGTTGCATTACAACCTTTTTTCCGTTCGGTTATTCAACTAATACGTGAGAGTATCTTAATAAACTCGTTAAACTTTTTGTTCATTGCAATAACTATTGGGATATTGGCGATGTCAACGGCTAGGAAACCATGGAGGTGGAAATACTATGTGGCGTGTTTCTTTTTTATGTTGGCCATTAATATATATGGAATTATAGCAGAACTGATTCCATCACTCCTTTTCAACGGTTTTTACCCATTCTTCATCTTGTTTAAGGTTCCGTTGGGTTTTACAATCATTATCAGTCGCTACAGCAACTTTCTACATGTTAAAATGCGAGCGCTACATCCACTCCACAAACCCAACATAAGAATATCTGAGCAGATCATAAAATCGCAGGAGCAGGAGCGCGAACGAATTGCTCGGGACTTACACGATCAATTGGGGGGTACTTTAGCGACAATAAAAATGCAGATGCAAGGCTACGCTTTCAAAGACAGCCGAATGGAGCAAACCGTTGCTCTAATCGATAAAGCTTCTGAGGATGTCAGGAATATCGCGCACGACCTCATGCCGAAGGATTTCGAGAGCACCGATTTACACACAATTCTGCACGGTTTGGTCGGTCGTTTGAATAGCCAAGGTAGTATGCAATTTACTTTCATTCATACCAACGTAGTGCTACCCCTGCCCAAGCAATTCGAATTGGTGTTATTCCGAATTATTTTGGAACTCGTAACCAATGTTGTTAAGCACTCGGCGGCGACAGAAGCAGTGGTGCAGTTGGTGTACCACGAAAATAACCTGGACTTAGTAGTGGAGGACAACGGCCGAGGCTTCGATACAGAAATAACACCGGGATTGGGGCTAAAAAATATTCGCTCAAGATCTGCATATCTCAAAGGCAAGGTGCATATTGATTCCGGTTCAAAAGGGACTATAGTTATTATTGGTCTTCCATATGAATAATTAAAACATTGAATTATTGAAACAGTCATTCCTAAATATACTTTTCGCAGTCATGAGCTTTCATCTTTCCGGTCAAGATACCACCACTGTGGTGTATAGAAACGGCTACCCGAAAGGTGAAGACACGATAACGCTGAACCTGGGTCAAATCAGTGACAGGCTATGGGCCATTCCGGACTACCACGACACTCGTTCTGGTACAAACTTAAAAGAAACCTACCTCCGAGCAATTGCTAAGCAACACCGTCCACCGACACCAAACGACCCTTGGGGTGCAGCAGCCGCGCTTGTATTTAAGGTTCGCAATCTCTCAGCGACTAAATTGTGGGAGTTGCATTATGTATATGATGGATATGCTGAACTTTATCATGTTACGGGGACCAATCCATTCAAATATTCCAATGTGAAAAAAACCGAGCGCTATATTAATGGTACTGCATATATGCGCTATATTTTCACGGCGACGATCATAGACACGGCGCTTTTTATTTTAAATGTAAGAGGAAGGAACCAATACGTGCCAATCACCGTTGAATTCCACAGGAAGGCCAATTATGCATCGTCCCGGGAGACACTATTGTATATTGTATGTGGACTACTTGCAGGAATGCTTGCATATGCAGGCATTGTATTGATATGGCGCCCACATTTGGAAAAAATTCATAACCTTGTCAATAACCAAGGCGATGAAGTTTAGCCTATTGATTAGAATACTTACGAAGAGTTAATAAATTAATGCTGCGAAAAAAATTAATGAGAAGTAACATCCGCATAATTATAGCTGACGATCACGAGCTTTTTGCTGAGGGACTAAAGTTGCTTCTTAGTCAAAGCGGAAACTTAGACGTCGTTGGCATAGCCAATGACGGGCGTAATTTTTTGGAAATGGTCAAGGCGCGCCCGGCGGATATTGTTCTGTTAGACATCAGTATGCCAAAGTTGAATGGCTTGGATGTGATTAGATATTTAAAGATGCACAACAGCACTCTAAAAATTATAGTTTTATCAACATATGCAGAGCTGCACGTGATCGCCAAAGCTCAAGAATTAGGAGCTGATGGTTACATTTTAAAAAATAGCAATCCGAATTACCTTATGGCTGCGGTGCAGAACGTGATACTCGGTGGCTCATCATTCCCTGATGTGCCTAAGCCGCTCGGAAATGTCCAGATAACTATTGATCCTTTTTTGCAATCTTTTCAAC
>JBAVMD010000431.1:0-2270 GCA_049689695.1 Chitinophagaceae bacterium
AATCAGTTGCGCCGGGTGATGTTGTTGAAGTACCGGATTGACAGGAAAAAAGAAAATATACAGCAGCTAAAAAGAAAATGGGTTTCATTAATGCAAGATGCAAAATTTATTTTCATTATTAATAAGCTCCGGCGGTCACATATATCCATCTCTTCCAAACACCATTTTCTTTTTTAAAAAAACATGTATTCGTGGAACCGCCACCGCCGTTGTACCAGGAAAAAAATTGAAGAAAAACGGTTTTATTCCTTATATAAATCGGTTTCGAAAATTCAAAAACCGCTGTTGCTCCCCTAAATTTATACGATGCCAGGATCAGGCTGTCTTTATCCTTAATGGCTCTTACCACTTCAAGTATTTCTGTTCGCTTTTTTTGTATGTGAGATTGAACGCTGTCGTAGGAATAGACTTTGAATTATTAAATAAAGAACCTGGCCAGTATGATCTATCGGATTTCTTAAGTTCAGTAGTCAGATATTTCACCTCAGCTTTTGTAAGCAGGATGGTATCCCCGTTGAGGCCCAGCAAACTGACTACTTTTCTGGCAAACAACTGTTTTATCACATCATCAAGATGAGCAACAATAGCTTTTTCAACATAATAGATCGTTCCGTATGGCATCACATCGCGTATTTCATTATATACCAACTGTAAGGGACTCTCCGAGGTATCAACGGGCGAACTATTGTTTTGCCCCAAAACCATGGAGCTGCAGAATAGAAAAATTGTAATGATGCTAAATTTCATAAATGTGACATTCCTACAAAATAGGAAAAACCCAGCCATCTATATGTAAACGGAAAGTGAAAAGAAAATGAAGAATACCTGCATTAGTCCCGTAAGATTGATTTCCGTTTCAGCTTCGAGGCGGCAGCTTCATCCAAATACCAATGCAGTTCGCCGGAGATTGGGTTGATCAATTGCGCAGGGGACTCGCTGTAACTCCCTATCCCCTCTATTACATTTCTTACCGCTTCAGCTTTTGATTGGCCATACACAAGGAAAGCTATAGCGCTTGCCTGATTTATAAGGCGGGCTGTCATGCTGATGCGATGTGTTTTTAGCTCTTCTACATATACCTCGCTTACTAATGAGGAATTATTTTCAAGGATAGCTGTATGCGGAAAAAGGGAAGCTGTGTGTGCGTTATCCCCCAGGCCCAGCAGCACCAGGTCAAATTGCGGATCGTTGTTTCCGAAATAAGATCGTATCAAAGAGTCATAGGCTTTCGCAGCCTGCTTTGGTCCATGTGTTGTATCGATATAAAATGCATGATGAGCAGGAATGTATAATGGACCAAGCAAGGCTTCCCGGGCCATCTTTCCGTTATAGTCAGGATGATCAGGCAGAACATCACGCTCATCGCCAAAGAAGAAATACATTTTGGTCCAGTTCAGCTTATCGCGATAAGCAGGAGATGCGAGGAGCTCATATAACTTGCGCGGCGTGTTACCCCCTGACAAAACTATATTGCAAACACCTTTTTCTTCGATCGCTTTGTTTGCAACGCCAATAAAAAAGCCTGCCATTGCAGCAACGGTTGTATCAGCATCGGGATAAATATGCAATTGCACTTTTAATTATTGGATTGTTTCAGTTATGGTTTTTTTGTTCATGCCTGCTTCTTCAAATACTCTTTGATCGCTTTGTGGTAAACGGTCTCTCCCTTTTTCAATCCTTTTTTATAAGCCGCCTTCTTAGCCGGGTCTTTTAAAATTCCTTGTGCGTAAGCTACGGCTTCTTTGAAAGCTCCGCGTTTTTGCTTTTGCTCCCGGCTGGGTTTTATACCGCTCATGTCCGGGTAAGCACTTAGCACTGTGCGTGAGCCATAATTTTTTACGATCAATTGTTTGCCGATGGCACCGCTTGCGCCCGCTAAAAGTGGGTTGTTGGTTATTGCCATAGTATGATGGTTAATGATTAGGCTTTAAGTGCAAATCGTCGAATATGACATTGGCATGGCTTTATCCTTCGTTCATCTGACATTGATCTTTCAGTAGTATTTCGTTATTCAACTACCTTGAATATACTAATTCTATTTGAAATAGTCGTTGAGCGTTACTCTGTAAATCTTTAGAAAATTTGCGTTACATCGGATTCTTTTCCTCTTTCTTTTTTGTCAACAGGTAACTATATACATGTTAGACCACGGGAGGGCGCTCAATTAAAATACATTTCTTATATTGGGGAATAAAGGCGGGACCCCTATTTCCTTGTCCTCAACCCAAAACAATCACGTAATCTAATGAGTACGAGCCGAGACCTATTAG
>JBAVMD010000432.1:0-3499 GCA_049689695.1 Chitinophagaceae bacterium
CACACGATCGGTTCGTTATCATTGAAAGAAGTATTCAATACCAGCGGCACCCCGGTAAGGGAATGAAAATCGGAGATGAGCTGATAATAAAGAGAGTTGTTCTCTTTTTTTACAAACTGTACCCTGCTGGTGCCATCTTCATGCGTAACAGCAGGAATGTTCTTGCTTTTATTGGTCTTTACTTTGAAGTTGATGGTCATGAACTCTGCTGAAATGGATTTGCATCCGGCAGGTATAACAAACCAATCGTCTGCCTGCTCCATTAATACACTGGGCGCAAAAGGCCTGAACGATTCTCTTTTCTTTATACGTTCATTGAGAATGCGCTTCATTTCGGGATGGCGCGGGTCAGCCAGCAGCGACCGGTTACCAAGCGCACGCGGACCCCATTCCATTTTTCCCTGGAACCAGCCAACGATCTTGCCTTCTGATATTTTCTTTGCAGCTTCTTTTGTTATCTGGCTCGTTTGCTCATAATGAACACCTGCATTGTCAAGCGCCGTTTTAATATCGTTATCGGAATAACTGGTGCCCCAATAACTTTTATCCATCACGAAAGTTCTTTTATTTCCCAGCACCTGGTTCCATATATGATAAGCCGCGCCCAATGCAGTGCCGGCGTCATTTGCTGCAGGTTGCACGTACACCTGTTTAAACAAACCGGTTTGCATAAGATAGCCATTCGAAACACAATTCAATGCAACTCCGCCTGCGAGGCAGATATTGGATGATTGCGTTTCATCTTTCAAAAAACTTCCGAGATGGCAAAATACATCGTCTGTAATTTTTTGCAGGGCCGCCGCTATGTCTTTCTGGTCCTGGCTTATCTGCAGCGGTGAATATATCCGCTTTACATGAAAAAGATTTTCCAGCGGTGCAAAGTCGTTCACGCGAAAGCGCATGATCTCATTATCGATAATAAACTCGCCTTCTGGCGCAAGGGTTACAATATTTTGCATTACGGAATAAAACCGGTCGCCATTTCCATAAGCTGCAAGGCCCATGATCTTTGAAGAATCGTACTCGGTAAAGCCGATGTACTTGCTGAATTTTTCCCATAGAAAACCAAGTGAATTAGGGTAAGCGATTTCTTTGATGAGCTCAATGCTGTTATCTTTTCCATGACCCATCCAGGTAGTAGAAAATTCCCCGATGCCATCAATGGCAAGAATAGCAGATTCAGAAAATGGTGAAACGAAGAATGCGCTGCCTGCATGGCATTTATGATGTGGTATCCAGATTATTTTATCTGTCAGCTCTATCCCCGCCAATTGATTAAGAAGGGCCGGAATGCCGGTTATCTTCTGGTAAAACATTTGCTCTCCGCGTTCGCTTCCCCAATCGTCTGCGTCAAAATACGTATCAGCATTAATGTTCTTCAGCCGGTCTTCGGGGAAAAAAGAAAGACCGATGTAATTAATGTCGGAATAGGTGATGCCGGCAGCATTCAGGCAATGACGTATAGCCAGTTCGGGCAATACATTCGGATTGTCTACCAGGGCAGCTTTTCCTCTTTTAATACGTGTAAACCGTTCTTCTTCAGCGGCTGTTATCAGTTCACCATTCTTTAAGATGCAGGCTGATAGTTCATGGTAGGCGAAGTTCAGCCCGAGAATATAAACCGGATCCATTTTAAAAGAATTATAGTGTGAGTAATAAGATTCCTTTAAATGAAGCGAGTGATTACGTGTATAGCAATCTAATTGAAAAAACATTTTTTTCATCCCGTAGTCGTACCCGTTTTTTGTGCGGGTTTTACTAAATTTCTATACCTGTGAAGTATTATTTTGTGCGGTTTTGTTCGTGTTTACGCAGGGTTAACATGGCTTTGGGCATCATATTGTTTTCATCCTGAAACGTTGATCCAGCAAGCCTTTCAGCTTAATTGCCATCGTTTTAGCATCATCAAAACAGGATATATTTGATTGTGTAAGCCGTACAACATGCGTACGTTTGCAATACCAAAACACGTTATTCATCCGGCCGGATGATAGTTCGGGAAAACACTTCCCTTTCTGCAAACACTGCCTCGATTTCTTGCCTGCCACGATTGCGACTCATACGAATAAACAACAATTAGCTAAAAACAAAAAAGTAGTTATTATGAAAAACGCAATCACAAAAACGCGCAACATCGCAATCGCATTATGTCTTCTTCTTGCCTCCTCAACAGCAGTCCTGGCAAACAACGACAAAAACGATAAAAATAAAGATGCATCCCCGGTAGAGTTCAGGTTTATCGGTAACGTACAACAACAACCGGTTTACCAACTCGATATCAATAAGGCAGACGATAGTGAATACACCATCAGCTTTACTGATAATTTCGGTATCACACTTTACTCCGGCATTATCAGGAACGGCAATCTGAGCCAGAAATTCATGATCAATGCCGAAGAAGTAGGCGATGAAACACTCACAGTGACCATTACGTCAAGAAAAAACAACCAGTCGTACGTTTACACTATCAAACGCAGCCAGAGCATGATAGAAGAAAATGTGGTAAAGAAAGTAAAATAGGTTTCTGTTCAGTTTTTTCCATGACGTTTAACGCACCTCCGGCAGGTGCGTTTTTTTTGCTTGGCTAACGGATGCTAGTGCATTGTGTTGAGGCTTTTGAGCGCCCTATTAAAAAAAATCTCCCCAAAATGGGGAAATATCATTGGGATGATTTAAATTACCCGTCTATAACGGGTTGATGTTCTGATAGCTATGCGTTAGAAATTTCTTATCCTCCTTGGCACTTATGTTGCTTTCCCTATAGAATACACTGCAAGCCTTTTACCTATAAATACCAGAACAGCATTCAAAAAATTCTACAATTCGTCGTTTATGCCAACCTCTACCCCCCGCCTCAGGAAGTTGAACATTTCCGTGCTCCGCGTTACTATGCTTTGCATTGCCGCTTTCGCTTTTACTATTGCGACTGCACAGAACTGCTTCATTAATCCAAGGATCAAAAAAATTACAGCGAACGTATCGCCTACCATCAAATCTTACCTGGAGTTTAAGCCAGCCGATTACACCACTAATCCCACCAAAAAATATCCATTGCTGATATACATAGGTGGTACCGGCGAAATGTTTCAGCAGCCAGGTGGCAGCGATCAGGACCTCTGCCCCGTTCTTCAGTATTCCATGCCCTGGCGCATGAATGTTGGCCATTTCCCTGCTGAGGTAACGGACCAGAACGGCCAGAAATTCTCCTACTTTGTAGTGATGCCTTTTGTTACCAAATGGGAGGAACAATACCAGATCGATCCGGGTGCAATGATCGACTATGCGCTGCAGGCCTATCCAAACAGGATTGATGTAAACAGGATCTATCTCACTGCCATGAGCAGGGGCACTGATAATATTATGGGATATGCCAGTTCCAGTACAACCGCCGCAAACAGAATTGCAGCCATTGTACCGGCAGCCAATTGCTTCCCTGCAAATGTGGGATCAACGTTGTTTACCCAACAGATAAATAACCTGGCTGCAGGCAATGTTCGTT
>JBAVMD010000433.1:0-2672 GCA_049689695.1 Chitinophagaceae bacterium
AAGCCATTCATGACCAGCCAGCTTATAGCGGCCGGCATCCAATATGCATTCTCTTCTTTATTGTATAATGCAAATCCATGCCCGCCTTTTTCATACAGAAGCAATCTGGCTGAAATGTTATTGGCCAGAAGCCCTTTATAGTACGCAATGCTGTTTCCAACCAGCGAGGTACTATCGTCTTTTGCGTGAACAATAAAAGATGGCGGCGTTTTACCTGAAATATGCAACTCGGGGGAATAAGCTATTTTTTCCTGCAATGAAATCTTTTTACCTAACAGATTTCTCCGTGAACCAGACGTTCCTGATGTAAGTGAATCTAAAAAACTGATAACAGGATATGCCAGTATGGTAAACGCAGGCTTGCGAATTTTAAAACCCGTTGCAGCCATTGCGGTAAGATGACCGCCTGCCGAAAAGCCAAGGATGCCGATATGCGAAGTATCGATATTCCATTTTGCCGAATTTTCATAAACCAGGGCCATTGCCTGTTGCAAATCCTGTAAAGGAACATTCTTGTAATCAGTATAGGCAGAATCACGCCAAGTCCTGTATTTCAAAACCACTGCAATTATTCCTGAATCAGCAAGAACCTGGGCCGCTTCGTACCCTCCATCCTCAATGGATAACCTGGAATAGCCGCCACCGGGGCAAATTATGACCGCAGTTCGTGATGTATTTTGTTTCCCGGGCAAATAAACCGTCAATGTAGGAACGGTAACATTTGTAACAAATAGCCTTCTGTTACCGGCATTGGATTTTGCCGAGGTTTCTATATCATTTACGCCGGGCAATAAACCCGGAGCAGCTCCTGAGTACAAAGGCATTACCTGTTGTGCTTTAGAACACAAATGTGTGAGGATGATTATCAGAAGCATGGATCGTTTAAACATTCCCTGTAATTGTTTTAAAAGTGAATTGTTCATGATCTGTCAGCTATTGATTAACCGGGGTACGTACAAATAATCCGGGTATCGGGGCCGGTGTTGATGTGTTTCTGTCTATTTCACTCTGGGGATATAAAAAGCGTTGCGGCAAACCTGTTCCGGTATTTGGAGTTACCGGAACACGCACGGTAGTTTCATCCTGTGTTCTTCTCATGTCATTGAAACCTTCAATTTGTCCAAAAAAGCTAACATAACGTTCTTCCAGTATTTCTTTGAGCAGGGCCTGATCAGGAGTAAGCGAAGCCGCAGGTGGTACAGTAGATAAAGTAAAGGTGGTGCTGCCTATGTTTGCCGAAGCAAAGTTTCCGACAGATGACTGTTTTCGCCAGATAATCACCCTCACAGAGAACCGGTTGGTCGTCATTGGTACAGACGAACTTAGTCCAACAGTCAGTGACGCCGTACTGCTTATGGCTTCTCCGGCACCCGCGGCTGGAGTGAGATAGGTGAACGTGGTCCAGTTATCAGTTGAATAAGCAACAGCAGCATTTAATGTACCGGCACCTGTTACCGTTACAGGCAATGAAATATTCTGCATGGCAAAGGTTGCGCCTGTTGCAGTGGTGATATCAAATTGTACATACCGCGTTATGTTGTTAAAAGTAATTCCCGAGAATGTTGCGTTCACTGTAGTAGCAGTTCCTTCAGCGGCCCAATTTGGATTGGTTGTTGTGCTGTCGCCGTTGGCATTTCCGGTCAGCTTCATCCCCAGGCTTCTGTACACTGGTGTTGAGTATCCTGTAGCCGTCACATTAGCAGGTGTTATAGAAGAGGCGCCCGGGCCGGTAGCTGTTCCGGCGGCGTTGATCGTTAATGGATAAGTAACAAAAGGATTATTTGAATTTTCCACGCCGCCAACACCAAAATCGGCTACTGTGTAAGGATCATATTTATAAGTGCCGGCTACTGCATAAGTGTTACTGAGGTGCGCACCGGTATTGAGCCATGCCCTATATGTATTCAAGCGGTTGAGACCAGCCGTAAATCCATTCAATCTATAATCAGCCTCGGTTAATATCAAAAGGTTTTCTGCATAGGTAATTAAAGGAAATGCAGTGGTTTTGTAGAAAGCTCCTCCAATATTATTATAATTAATATCGGTGCCGCTTCTGTATAAATACCTGAACCTTGCTGTTTCATTTGTTTTGGTGTTGCCCCTGTACTTAGCGCCTGCCGGATTAATGATGGAAACAGCATAGGTACCTGCGGCGGTCATAAAGCCAGGCCGTTCATCTACCATAAACTGTGAGTACAGGTTAGATCCATTGGCATTGTCGATATGCGTCATCACCATATTGTTTGCCGCTGAAGTAATTCCATTTAGCGCAGCAGTTATCGCCAATGCATATTTTTTTGTCTGCAGATAATAGCGCGCCTTTAAAGTGTATGCAGCCTGCCTCCATTTGCTGGCATCGCCCTGGTAGATGATATCCTGCGCAGCAAAACTTATAAATGATGCTGAATTAAGATTATTGATGGCAGTGTCAAGTAATGCTTGCAATGAATCATATATTTTAACCTGGGATTCAAATGCAGGGTTGGGATACTTTTCATTATACACCTGGCTGTATGGAATATCGCCCCAAAGCGCCAATGCAGTTCCGGCAGCATGCGCTTCTATTACCTGCGCTACACCTGCCAGCCTTCGATTATTTATATCCAGTGCTTTTTGTCTCATCAACCGGCAATTCTTAATAGTTGCCGCAAACACCTGGCTCCAGGTATCAT
>JBAVMD010000434.1:0-6764 GCA_049689695.1 Chitinophagaceae bacterium
GTCCTTACCAATAAGTGTTTCAAGGTCTGTTACTTTATCTACAAGTTTATTCATGGGGATTTTGAAAATCGCATTAAAGGCAAAAGGCTTTAAGCTAATATATAGCAGATGTAAGGTTCCCTGAAGGCTTTTTGTGCAGCCTGTTATCATCTGGCCTACCACATAACTTCTTGACAATGCCTGTCCCTCAGTATGTATAGTCGTTATCGGTGCATCAAAAAAATTAAACACAATGACCTGCTGCGCTGTGGGCATATGTTGATGTTGCCATACCAGGTCGGAGGGCTGCTCTATCTTTATTACGCAGTAGTGCGAAACTAAAGATTGCAGTTCAACAGCGGGCGGGTAATTGGTTCTTGACAAAATGTTACGCAACGGAAAATAATCGCATTCTAATATCGGCTATTTAAGCCAGCATTAAATAGGTGAAAACACCTTTCTTAACCGATTAATATTATTCGGGGATCCGTGCCAACTATTATCAATTGAATCTTGTATCTAGAATTGATAATGGAAAACCCAGATTCAATAGCTATATATTTCCTGTAGATACTATTTAATTAGTAGCCCCAATATTCAAGTATTCAAATATGAATGTTTTTGACGTAGTTGTAAGTCCGTTTCCGTTAGTTAAAATTACTCGTACAAAACCGCTAATAAAAATTGGGCCTTGACCGGGACGGAGCCTACTACAACCTGTTTGAGCTATAGGATCTGCACTGATGTCAATAATATAGGGCGTTCTTGGATTTGAGGGCTGCACAATAGGCGTAAAAACTAAGTCGGTGTCTTGCCATATTCCAATTATTTCATTTTCACGACGCGGTCCGAAAGAACACCGCCAGGAAAGCCTGCCTATAATTGTAATACTTTTAATTCCGGACTCGGGATCGGCCCCAGTTGCAATGATTCTAATTTTACGATCAGACCCTATACTCCGTTCTACAACATCGATTTTGCTAATATCGAACTCCGCTCTTGGATTTGGTGGATTAGGAGCTTCAAGCTGAGCTACGACCTGAATAAATCCCGGCGGAGTAGCATCATGTAATGCGTTTTGAAACTGTGTATGACAACCGTGAATAATGAGCGTGCAGGCAAGAATAATACAAGCGGCAAAGAAACTCTGTTTTTTCTTCATACTATTTTTTTTATGAATAATGCAAAAGATGTAAACCACATACCTATTTTATCCTGCAACTCAATGCGTTCCTTGCCAGCAGACTTACAGGAAAGAAGCGATTGTTGTAGTTTTTCAAACTTATTCAATTGGCAGTTCAACACATTGTACAAAACGGACAATCCAAACAGCCTCAGTATTGTGTTAATAATTTATTCGAAGAGTCCTGTGCGGCTTTTTCCATAAAAAAGAAATTGAGAGATAGCTTTTACATCTGCCATATAATACTATCGAGAATTTGGCAAACGAGTACAAAGCCAATTCTGTTAGATATGTGATGTTGTAAAGATCGAGCTCTGCCAAACGCTGATTGGCTAAATCCATTCATTGAAATCAATAGGCCTCGCGTTTCAGCAGTATATAAATTGAAGAAAAAATATCTCACATTCCCGTCATCTGTTTTATCTCTCATCCATTTAGCTTCCCCCGGTAATATTTTTTTCAAAAAAAGCCAGCATTTATCTGCTCAGGAGTAGCGGATATAATGAACTAATCCAAGTGTCAGATGTGTATGGTAGGACGAAAAGCATGCACACCGGAGAGATCAAGACCCACCATCGAGGCTACCTGGGAGCACAGACACCTATTATGTCGGCACCATCAAAAGCGTAGGCAGAATCTATCAGCAGACTTTTATTGACACTTACAGCAAAGGAGCTTCTGGGAAGCTTTATGATCGTAAAGGCGCCCTTGTAGCCGCCGATATGCTTAATAACAGGGTGCTTCCATTTTTTGAAGAACATGGCATCTCCTTGCTTAGGGTACTTACTGACCGCGGAACTGAATATTGCGGTGCCAGAGAACATCATGAATACGAACTGTACCTGGCGTTGGAAGATATCGATCACTCCAGAACAAAAGCAAAACCTCCTCAAACCAATGGCATTTGTGAAAGGTGCCACCGAACCATTCAGGATGAGTTCTATGCTACAGCCTTCCGAAACAAGATCTACCATACACTTCAGGAGCTTCAGGATGATCTGGACCTCTGGCTGGAGGAGTATAACACCCAGCGAACTCACACCGGCAAATATTGCTTCGGCCGAACACCGATGCAAACATTTTTGGAAACCCTATCTTTAGCCAAAGAAAAAATGCTGCAAGATTATACTCCTGCAGCATAAAATATTAATCCGTTTCCCTAGAATTACTAAAAACAAAATCCTCAACTGTCGGATCAAATACTAGCTAGAACACATAAAGTGTTTGCTTACTTCATAGTCGCCAAAATACAATATTGGAGATTGCCCTGCTTGTTATTTCTTCTCTTTATTGTTGCTTGTTTGCATTTAAACAATTTACCATCTTCTATTAATTCCTACTCCACTACCAACACCTTAGCCGCTCCCGCATACTTTACCTGCTCCACCTCATCATTTATGCCTACTGTTCCAAAGCATATACCGATGGAAAGCATGATGCTGAACGATGAAGCAGTCAATTCCAAATCCTGCCCTTGCAGACTCACCTCCAGTACCGTGGCTTGTGATCCCTTCGACGCAGGATACCAGCTGGATGCCGCATGTGCCGGGTTTGACTGTGTGGCAAGCGGTTTATAACCATGCGTGGTGAAGAGGATATCAGGAATAATTCCCAACACAGCGATAATACTATACAAAGGATGCCTGCCGGGTGGAACAAAAAAATTAATACCAGGAATAAGCGCTGGTATGTCAATGCTTGCTGACAAATTCTTTTTATCGAGCCTGCATGAAACAGGGTTCCTGACAATGGAATCAAATGGATTTCGCTTATTGAGGCTAAAGCCCTCCAGCAACTTCGGATGCCGTGTAAAATAAATATTGCGCTTGCCATAATCACTTTCCGTATCCATCGCCTGGATAGGCTTGATGAGGGCATTGAGCGGACCGGCAACATTATAGTCAGCCAGGGCTTTCAACGGAAACATTGAACGCATAATACATTTGCTGCCTGTGGAACGGCCTCCGAATTCCGCATTGAGACGCCGGGTTATTTCAAACGCTTCGGCTTTTTTAATCTTTTCTTTGGAAGCGCCGCCCTTTGTGCGAAGGATGATCTTATCAGAACCCCTCATTTTATAAGCAGAAATATTACCGAGCGAGCCGGTAAAGGGCATATCAGATAGCAGTCTTGCCATAGCAGAAGCTTTTGGTTACTATACTACTAAAGGTAAATCCTTTTATTCCAAATATCAGTCGTTGGTTAACCGCAGATAACCCGTATTTATTAAGTACAGCTTATCTACGGCTTATATACAAGTTATATACGGCTTATCTACGGCTTACATTATATACATACTACAATATTGGTAACATCCTGAAGCCTTAAAGCACAGCTTATTAGTGCTGGTTGCTAACCCCTAAATGCCCATGACTAATAAGTTCGGGGAAAAAAAATAACGCTGGTAGGTTAACCTGCTTTCGGTAATTTTAAATCAAACTTATTCTATGCTACCGCAATTAAACCTTATACCTGCTATGCCTTGCATTCCCCGCCGCATGCAGCAGAAAATCCGATCAGCCAATTGTAAAAGAAGAGGTTACAAAGCACTCTTGCCAATAAGACTTTAATCTTCCGACTAGCGGCCCACTTCAGTTTTATCACCGTTTCTCTTTACATAAAATGAAAGAAAAATACTCGCTTTCATCGGTGCAAAAACCTATTTGGCTTGATCAAAATTTGAACGCCGGCTCTCCCATCTATAACGTGGGAGGATATGTTGCCATTAATGGTGAAATAGATGTTGCTGTTTTTGAAGTTGCGCTCAATAATGTAATTAAAGAATCGGATGCATTAAGGGCAAGGTTCTTATTTGACGATGATACTCCTTCCCAGGTTTTTCCAGATGCGGAAAAATATGCCGTTAAATATGCTGATTTTTCCGGGCAGACAGGTGGAAAAGAAAAATGCATCCAGGAAATAGAAAAAGATTTATCTGTCCCTATTCCCCTAAACCAAGACCTGGCTTTTAAATTTGAGCTTTACAAGATCGATGGAAATCTTTTTTTCTGGTATATTAAGATCCACCATATACTGATCGATGGCTGGGGTATTTCTTTATTAATAGAAAAAGTTTCAGAAGAATACACCTTATTAAAAAATAACCAACCGCGAGAGCTTAAACAATCTTATTCATATATTGATTTTTTAAGAGAGGATGAAAGTTATCTCAACTCGAAAGAATTTGAAACAGATAAAACTTATTGGTCAGAAAAATTTAAATGTTTTGAAAATGAAATTACAAACAAAAATAAGCTTATTGATAAAAGTATAAGAAAACATCTCATTGTTAAAAGGCATACCTATGATATAATAAGTCTCGAAGCAAAAAATACAGGCATAAGCCCATTGCATTTCTTTCTCGGTTTGCTCTATACTTACTTCAGTAAAGCACATCAAAAAAGCGACCTGGTTTTTGGCACACCAATTATAAACCGGAGCAAAGCAGTTTTTAAAAAAACCATCGGATTATTTATTAACGTTTCACCAATAAGGATTTGTATAAATAATGAACTTAGTTTTAAAGCGTTAACGCAGGAAATAAGAAAGGAACTCAGGGAGGCTTTTAAACACCAGAAGTACCCAATAAATCTGTTGGTAAAGGATCTGCATTTAAAATCACCCGATGAATTATTCCAGGTTACACTCTCCTACGAAAAACATAGCTACTCTACCAGGTTTGCGGGGCATGAATCGCGTGATACAATTATTTCAGGTAATCATGAAAAAGCATACTTGTCTGTTTTTGTGAGGCAATACCAGGAAAATGAAGACGTAAAAATTGATTTTGACTTTAATTACAGTTATTGGGATGAACCACTAATGGACCTTTTTATCGAAAGGTTTGATTGGCTGCTGCAGCATGCAATAAAAAATACCAATATCCCTATTGGTGATTTAACCATAATTCCCGAAAGAGAAAAACAAAAACTGCTTTTGGAATTTAACCAGGCTTCTTTAGATATTCCGGTACATAAAACTGTTATTGATCTATTTGAAGTGAATATTGCAAAATATCCAGATCATATTGCAATTACCGACGGAGAAAAAAAAATTACCTACCGTGAATTAAGTGCCAAAGTAAATCAACTGGCCAATTGCCTCATAGAAAAATGCAATATTACTCCAGGCGATATTGCAGGAATCATGCTGGAAAGGTCTGAGGAACTAATAATAAGTATTTTAGGTGTCTTAAAAGCAGGAGCGGCTTATGTTCCCATTGACCCGGATTATCCGCTTGAACGGGTTGAATATATGCTCCGTGATAGCGGAGCTAAACTATTGCTTACAAAGGGAAATAATTTTTGTTCGCAAAATACATTCGGTCTTGATATTATTGAAGTTGATAGCATTGCAACAAGTTTCCCGGAATTATCAATTACCAGGAACTCACTATCAACCGCTGATAAATTAGCTTGTATCATTTACACCTCAGGCTCTACTGGCCGTCCGAAAGGTGTAAAACTATCACATGCCTCGCTTGCAGGTTATGTACAAACATTCATCGGTTACTTTAATGCCGGTGAAAAAGATACGATGCTGCATCACTCATCCATTGCATTTGATATTGCTATAGAGGAAATATTTTCTTCGGTGTGTTCAGGAATGAGAATGGTAATCGCAAAAGCAGGTGGAAAGGATATTGAAGAATTATGGAATATAATTAATAAAGAAAAAGTAAGCATCATAAGCGCTACTCCTTTGCTGATCAATGAACTTAATAAAAAAATAAGCAGCGATAATTCATTGAGAATTGTAATAAGCGGTGGAGAAGAATTAAAACCTTCGTATGTTAGTCGATTGGTTCTACATACCCACGTTTACAATACTTATGGGCCCACTGAAACTACTGTATGTGCAACATATCACCCTGTTACCTCAGTAAATGACGCAGCTTGCCTGGGCAAACCCATCGCCAATAAAAAAATATATCTGCTTAGCGCAAACCTGGAGCTTTTACCCATTGGGGAAACAGGTGAAATTTGTATTGCAGGAAATGGAATTGCAGAAGGATATTTGAACCTACCCGAGCTGACCGCTGAAAAATTCATTGAAAACCCGTTTGTAAAAAATGAAAAACTATTCCGCACCGGGGATATGGGCCGTTGGTCGCCCGAAGGCAATCTCTATTTTTCAGGAAGAAAAGATGACCAAATAAAATTGAATGGACACAGGATTGAATTAGGAGAAATTGAAAATGCACTTTTATCATTTAAAAAAATTAAACAGGCTGCTGCCGCGGTAAAACCTGTAAATGACTACAAAGTTCTTATAGCCTGGTATGTTTCAGAAATAGAAATAAATCAGCATAAAATAAGAAATCACCTGAAGCAAACGCTCCCACAATCTATGCTTCCGGCATATTTTGTAAGAGTAAAAGAAATCCCTTTATTAACAAATGGGAAAACAGATAAAAGATCATTGCCCTTACCTGATGACCTGAACCCTGAAAATATCACCAGGGAATATGCAGCGCCAAACACCGAATCAGAGCATACGCTTGCAGAAGTTTGGCAAGCTGTATTGAATATAGCCAGGATTGGCATACATGATAATTTTTTTGTACTGGGAGGCGATTCTATAAAAGCAATACAAATAGGAT
>JBAVMD010000435.1:0-5612 GCA_049689695.1 Chitinophagaceae bacterium
AAATAGGAGTGGATATTGAAGAAATCAGGTCTATTGATTTTGAGGGATTTAAAAAATTTATGACAGATGAGGAATTGGCAGTGATTGAAAATAACGAAAATCCCTTGGCCGGATTTTATGAATTATGGACCAAAAAAGAAGCAGTGATAAAAGCGGAGGGGAAAGGCTTAAGCATTCCATTAAAAGACATTAAAATAGAAAATAATATTGCGCGCTCGCCTTATGGTACCTGGTACTTGCACAAAATTGAAATAGACCCCAACTACCCCGCTTATTTAGCAGATAAAAAAGAGTTTGGTAGCCTCCCAAAATTAAAAGTCCCAAGCCCTCCCTATTAGGTCTTGGGACTTTTGTAGCGAGGGATGGGACAATTATCTAACCAGGTTTGGGATGATTGCTTTCACTATCAATGATTTGCGAATTCATCAATTTGAACTTTCAGAGCAGGCTTTGATTTTATTGCTTTATAACTGAAAGTTTCTGCAAACCTTCCGGTGTTTGCACTAACACATAGTAAATCCCGGCAGGTAACGACTGCATGTTTATAGTATGCTGACTTACTCCCACAGCAACCTGAGCGCTGCTTTGCCGGTGGACTTTCCCATCATTTCCTGCTAATGTTATTTCAGCCCTGAACGCCTGCGGCGAATTAATTGTCAGCTTCACATCACGATAGGAAGGAACAGGTGATACCGTTAAACTCAGCTTCTGCGCGCAACCCGGCAATGGCATCACAATCGAATACGACTGCTTTGCATCCACGTCAACCGAAACAATCCGATAACCAACGTTACTTCCCGGAGCTGCATCGCGATAACTATAAGTTTGCTGCGCGCTGCTGTTGCCTTTCGCGTTTACAGTAGCCAGGTCTGTCCACTGGCCTGCATTATTCTTCTGCACAATAAAATGCTTAACGTTCTGCTCTTCGAGTGTGGTCCATTTTATCTCCGCAACATCATTCCTGCAGGTTGCGCTGAGCGGTCCCCACTTTACCGGAAGCGGGCCGGATGCGGTGGCGAAGCTGTACTGATGCAGCGATCCAACGCCCGTTTTCTCCAGATAATTCAGTGCAGGATCTTTAGCATTAAATGCTGTGCCTGTCCATGGCTGCGCATTTCCGGACCTCGTGTACAAACCGAGGCCTCCCTCAAGGTTGCCATTCAGCTCGGCATCGAAGTAATGGAGGCGTAGCGTTGCATCCAACCCTGCATTATTTGCAGGTATGATCTCGTAGAATCTCTGCGCTTTTGTATCACCATTTTGAACATTGTGCCAGCGCTTGACCGTTACCATCCCTAAATGCTGGCTGCTCGTAATAATCGCACCGAGGTTTCCGGGATTTTGCGTCACAGGCGCAGACAAGTTTATGGTGGTCTGGATGATGCCGCCATTTGGGCCAATGATCCTTGTAAATTCATTTTCGCTCTGCACCAAAGCGCCGTCTGCAAGTGTAACTATCGCCGTGTTCAAATCGAGCTTGCCGCTTTGCATCTGCAATACATGCGTGATTTGCATGTTGGCACCCACCTGCAGGATGCCCGTTTCTTTGTGTACCGTCAGATGTCTCAGCGTCCAGTTTACCGGTCCCAGCAGCATGCTGTTCACATTTCCAGTGAATACAATATATGCATTCGACAGGTCAGTAGTGGGGTCATTATTGACCAGCGTGGTGTTATGGAATGTGAAGCTGTTATTTCCCCCCGAGAGCTGCGCGCCAGGCTGGATATGCATTTGCGCACCTGCCTGCAAACAGGCAACACCCAGGAATACTATTGTAAATATCTTTTTCATTTTTTGTAATTGTTCATGTAAACGAAAACGCTATTGCTTCATTGAATCGATCATATCTTTCAACACAGTCATCTTAAAGCGGATGGCATCGATTGCAGCTTTTTGTTTTTGTATCAGCACCTGCTGCTCCTGTATCATCTTAATAGCAAGAATGCTGAATCCGTCATAAGAGAGCGTGTGAAGGTTAGTGATACCGGGATATGAGTGTGCAGTATCCGTTGAAACCGACACCAGCTCAGGAAACAGTTTGTTCACATCCTGTGCAACGAAACCGATGCTCTGCCTGTGCTCCGGGTTGTCGTGGATCATTTCATATTTCACTGGCTGTAGTTGCATGAACCTGTCCATTAAAGAAGGAAGCGATTCGATGTTTGTCTTAAGCCTTGCATCGGAGAAAGTATTATAACTTCCATCGCTGCTCTTGTAATATCCTTTGCCAACACCACTATTGTTATTGAGCTGAAGGTTGCCGTTAGCCGAATTGATGTTGTATTCCCAATTGGAAAAATAGGTGGGCTCAATGATCACAAATCCTCTGCCGCTCGCAGGCTGCCTTATTTCCAGCGGGTAATCCGGTGTGGCAGTGTTAATGCCCACATATCCATTCAATATCACTTTACCACCGGGAATATCGTTGAGAAACACCGTGCCATTGTCTTTTCCCGCACGGATATAAGTGTGACCCGCCGTGCCCAGGTCAAAGGAGCTGTGATGCGTAGTGCCAAAGAAGTATGCCGAAGCGTTCACAGAAGGCTCTCTTGAAACCGTCAGCGCAGAGTTGTGCGTTGAACTGCCGATAGTAACATTGCCTGCACGGTTGAATGAAAGCACTCTCTTTGATGAGTTAACAGGATTATCGCCCGATCCGCCGTTGAGCATGTCGAAATACATGCTGCCGGTGGTGGGATCAAAATATTGCACCGCAGCATAGCCGTACGAAATATACTTACCGAGACCCGTAGGAATATCGCGGTATTGGTTAAACCCAATGGTTGGCCAGTTGCGTTGAAACGAAATGCCTGCCGCATCGCTTCCGAAAACGGCGCTGGTATTTCCGTTGCCCACCACACCGTGCACTTCTAATTTTGCACGGGTGGGGGTTGTGGTGCCCACGCCGATGTTTTGTGCACCTGCAACGTGGTTTATCAGGACAAATAATAGTAGATTAAAAAATGCTTTCATGACTATTGTTTTATTTTTTTACGAAGCGCTTCGAGCTTTGTTTGCAATGCTTCGATGCGTTTGCTTTGCGCGTCTATGAGTTGTTGCTGTTCCTGCACCGCCTTAACACTTATGGTTCCAAACGCACTGTAGTTAATAGCGTGCAGGTTGGTGAGGGTTGAATCGGTTGAGTTGGCGTTATTCGATTCGCCTACGATCTCAGGAAAAAGTTGTTTTACGTCCTGCGCAATGAAACCGATGGTTCTTTCATGGCCGGGATTGCCATAGATCATTTCGTATTCTACAGGTTGGAGCGCCAGCACTTTATCCAGCACCGGCAAAAGCGCCTGAACATTTGTTTTCAGCCTGCTGTCAGAAATTGAACTGTAAGATCCGCTCGATGCATTGTATTGTCCGCGTGGGAACCCGTCGTACTGCAAGTGAAAGTTGCCGGTGACACTGCTTACCACAAACTCCCAGCGTTTGAAAGTATAAGGCTCCTCCAGCATCAGGCCGCGGCTGTTGGCTTGCTTTATTTCAAGCGGGTATTCAGGATTACTGGTATTGATGCCAACAGGTCCGTTCAATACTACTTTACCATCGGTAATATCATTAATGAATACTGTGCCATTGTTGCGTCCGGCGCGTATGTACGTGTGTTCTGCCGCTCCGAAATTGAACGCGCTGTGATGCGAGGAACCAAAGAAAAAAGCTGTGGCTTCCACACCAGGCAACCTTGCAACAGAAAGCGAGGCATTATAGCTGGGCAGCCCAATCCACGCAGTGCCTGATTGCGTAAGCGTTAATGCACGCAGCGGCGGAGTACAGGCGCTGTTTGCAGTGCCGCTTCCAAATAGATCGAAGGCCATGTATCCTGTGGTCTGACTTACATACTGCGTGGCTGCATAACCGTTAGCAATGTAGTTGTCGCCGCTGGTTAAATAATGGTTGAACCCAAGCCCTGGAGTGCCCTTGTGTATGCCTATGCCAGTGCTTTCACCGCCAAAAATGGCGTTTGTGCGATGACCGCCCTGAACTTCAAACCTGCCGCGGTAGGGATTAGTGGTACCAATGCCCACCGACTGCGCAACACCCATCAGATGCTGCGAAAACAGTATCAGTAGTAATATTTTTTTCATGTTTATTTTTTTGAGGTGTTAATTGTCAACTCAGCAAGCGCATTTAATTCTTCGTAAGCTGCTTCCAGCGCTTCCAGCTCACGGCTTTGTTTTGCAATTACCAACTGCTGTTCCTGGATTGCTTTAATGGCAATCACATTTAATGCAGTGTAGTTGAGCGTATGAAGATCTTTGAGGCCCTTATAAGCTGTTTTTGTATCTGGTGTGACAGACACAAGCTGCGGCAATAGTTTCTTTACATCCTGTGCAATGAAGCCAATCGTACGTTTGTGCTCCGGATTGTTGTGCAGCATTTCATACGATACCGGCTGAAGCTGGTTTATTTTATCAAGCACCGGCCACAAAGGCTCAATGGCTGTTTTTACTCTTCTGTCAGATGTTGAATGATAGCTGCCATCGGTCACATCGAAGTAACCTTTCTGAACGCCATTGAAGTGCAAATACAAGTTGTGCCAGGACGTTCCGATGAAAAAATGCCAGTTGTTGAAATAAGTTGATTCAACCAATATCAGTCCCTTCGGGGAGGTGCCGGTTGTTTGCCTAATTGCCAAAGGATAGAAAGGAGCTGAAGTGTTGATGCCAACTGAACCGGGCATCACTATTTTGCCACCTGGAATGTCGTTAATGAATACCGTGCTATTGGCCTTCCCGCCGCGGATATAAGTGTCTTCGTTTGCACCTGCATTGAAACCGCTGTGATGTACGGAGCCATATAGAAGAGCGGTAGCCTCAACACCAAATGGCCGTGAAACCGACAAGGAAGAATTGTGCAGTTGCGGGCCAATGATCATGTTGCCTGATTGCAATATTGCCATGATCCTTTTCTGGCCGTTGCCGAAAGTATTTGCAGTACCATTATCGAATACATCAAATGCCATGTAGCCGGCAGTTGGGTCAAAGAATTGCAGGCCGGCATATCCGTTAGACATGTACCGGTGTCCGCCGTAATAATACTGGTTGAATCCTATGCCCGGAAAGTTGCGGTGCAACGAAATGCCGCTGCTTTCGCCGCCGAAGATGGCAGTTGTGGCGTCTACTGAACCGTGCAATTCAAATTTCGCACGGGTTGGGTTGGTTATGCCAACACCCACGTTTTGCGCAATGACCATATGCTGTATAAGAAGCAGCACGATGGCAAATAAAATTTTATTCATGTTGATTGATTTCAGGCGCAAGCTATAGCGTTGCAGGTCCTGTACGGGTTCGCCTCTTCTGAACGGCGTCAACTTTCTTCCCATCGGGGACAATATGGCATTGAGCGGGAATTTCTATTTGTGGCTAATGAAGTTCGCATTCATAAGATGGGCTGTTCGCCGGTCAGATTACTGTTGCAGTAAATAAAAAAAGCGATTACAACATTTCGTTATAATCGCTTAAGCAAGGATGGAACAATTATCTAACCATGCTGTTGAGTAGCTAATTCTTGTAGGAATCGTTGCTGCTCTTTTTTGATGATTGACTTACCTTCGAAGTCCTTCTTAACCGTTGTACTTGTGCTAAAGCTTGAGCATAGCTTATTTC
>JBAVMD010000436.1:0-1638 GCA_049689695.1 Chitinophagaceae bacterium
CATCCCAGGAGCCTGGTGTCTCATTTTCTGCAAGGCGTAAGGGATACCACGCTTTCTGCTTACGCACACCAGGCCTATCCTTTTGATAAGCTTGCCGATGAAATGAACGGCGACAGGGACCTTTCAAGAAATGCTTTATTTGATGTGCTCGTGAACCACCAGTTCATGGAAAGCATCAATGATGGTTTTTTAAAAGGTCGGCAACTTAAAATCTCTGAAACCGCCAAGCTCGATCTTGAGTTTGCATTTTATGAAAGCAGCAATTCACTGAAGGGAGAAGTAATTTATAATACAGATCTTTTTAACCATGATACTGCTGTTTTATTCAGCGCGCAACTCATCGCTTTGCTCGATGCATTGATCACAGCACCCGTTGATAAAACGGTGAAGGATGTGGTTTCCCTGATCAGTATACCAGACCAGGAATTGTTGTTGAAAGGACGTGGCAATGAAAAAAACTATCCTGTTCACGCCGGGTACACGAATCTTTTCTTTAAACAAGCCGCAGAATTCAAAAACAACACGGCATTACGCGACAGCAAAAATATTTTAAGTTACGCCCGGCTTGCGGAAAGATCATTGGCCATAAGCCACCGTTTGCAACAGGAAAACGTTTCACCAAACCCGGTGATAGCAGTTTGCCTGCCGCGTTGTTGTGAACTTACAGCAATAGCCATCGGTATCTGGCATGCGGGAGGCATTTACATGCCCCTCGATGCTTCGCTGCCTGCGGATAGAATGGCTTACATGCTCGAAGATTCAGGTGCAGCATTTATTATTACCAACGAACCAATGCCCGGCATTGCGCTGAAACAATTGAATGCGCAGGAGTTTTTTGCATCGAGAGAAATAAATAGCACAAACGAGACTGTTGCAGATAATATTTATAACGGTTCTTATCTTTTATATACATCCGGCTCTACCGGCAAACCCAAAGGTGTGTTGGTAAGCGCTGCTGGCATGCTTAACCACATGCACTCAAAATGCGATGACCTGCAGTTGAACGAGGAAAGCATTATTGCACAAACTGCGTCGGTGAGCTTTGATACATCTATCTGGCAAATCTTTGCGGGACTTCTTGCAGGTGCATGTGTACGGATCTATTCCAAAGATGAAGTGCTGAACATGAAGCAGCACCTAAAACAGTTGCAGGAAGATGGAATTACAGTGGCGCAGATGGTACCATCCTATATGCGCGAATTTATTGTTGAAGCAGAGGGAATCAAAGGGAGTCAGCTGCCCTCATTGCAATACCTCCTCAGCATAGGCGAGGAACTCGATAGCAGCCTGGCAGCGCGTTGCATACACAACTTCAGCGCAAAACTTGTGAATTCTTACGGTCCAACGGAGGCTGCTGACAACATCAGCATGCATTTCATAAATGAGAACGAGATCGGCGAGAAAATACCTATTGGAAAAGCATTGCACAATACGCAATTATATGTGGTGGATGAACTCGGCCATCTTTGTCAGCCAGGTATTATAGGTGAGATATGCGCCAGCGGTATCGGTGTAGCGCAGGGCTACATTGGAAATGCAAAAGAAAGATCGGCGGAAGTATTCATGGAAGATCCATTCACCAAAGGCAGATGGATGTACAGGACCGGTGACCTGGGAAAATGGGATGCAAAACAGGAT
>JBAVMD010000437.1:0-9429 GCA_049689695.1 Chitinophagaceae bacterium
TTTGAAAACAGAAAGGACCAGGCAGGAGCAACAGCATTTTTTCCTGGAAAAGCTTATTCAAACTTCACCTACCGGCATATTAATACTTGATTTTGATGCGAAAGTTCAACAGGTGAATCCCAAAGCCTGTGCGCTTTTGGGGGTTACCGAGCAGGAAATTTTAAAACAGTCCATTGAGGAAATAGACAAGCCCTTGCTGCGCGAGATCAGTGAACTGAAATCAGGGGAAGGCAAAACCATTTCACCCGATGGTGTTCATACTTATAAATTGCAGCGGTCGCATTTTATTGACCGTGGGTTTGCCAGGTCTTTTGTGATGATCGAAGAATTAACGGCCGAGATTTTGGCCGCAGAGAAGAAAGCTTATGGAAAAGTGATCAGGATGATGGCGCACGAAGTAAATAACACGATTGGCCCGGTGAACTCTATTCTCGACTCCACATTAAAAACCAGGGCGCTGTGGACCAATGAACACGAAACATTAAAACATGCATTAACTGTAGCCTTCGAGCGTAACCAGAACCTGAATATTTTCATGCGCAATTTTGCAGACGTGGTGCGCCTGCCAGCGCCGAATAAAACACAGTTAGACATTTACCAGCTTTTGCAACGGGTAGCAACCTTGTTTGAGTTTAAGGCTGCTGATGCCCGGATTCAAATACAATTTCAATTCCCTGCCAAACCTTTCATGGTCCATGCTGACCAGCAGCAATTAGAACAGGCATTTATCAACATCATTAAGAATTCGATGGAAGCCATTGAGGCTGATGGCACGATCGTAATAGCATCAGATCCTGCTGCTCGCAAGCTCACCATCACTGATTCCGGTTCTGGCATTTCCAACGAACATGCAGAGCATTTGTTCAGTCCTTTTTTCAGCACAAAAAGAGATGGGCAGGGAGTAGGCCTTACGCTGGTGAAACAGATTTTATTGAATCATGAGTTTGCGTTTTCGTTGAGGACCGTGGAGGTTGGAAGGACGGTGTTTGAGGTTGATTTTAATGAAGCAATTAAATAGTAGTTCTTAAGGCCCCGATTTCGCACCTCCCTGCAACTGTATCGAAACCGAACAAACATCGTTCGGGAATGTAACACGTGCCGGGTAGTTCTTTTTCGATAACCATCATTAAATCAATTACTTATTACTATGGCATGATTTAAGGTTCCCTACCTGAAAAATACCAATGAAACTACTGCTAATAGCCGCCTGCCTGTTCACAACTGCGCTGTGCTCCGCACAGGGAAAAAAGTCTATTACCAAAAATATTTCCGATGACGGCAATATGCTTAAGCTAAAATATCAGGTGACCAGCTCCTCAAAATCCATAGATTACTCAAATGAATTTGAAGTGAAAGGATGGAGCAAAGAGCAGAAAGACCAACTGGTAACCAGGATCATCGATTCATTAGAGAACAACGGTGCTAAAACACGCGACTACCTGCACAAAAAGATCGAGGACTATGGAACTAAAATGAATGTTACAATAGAAGGAAGAAGAGACAGTAATGTTATATCCTACAATAAATCCTTTGATGTAAAAGGCATGACGCAGGAACAGAAAAATGCCATCGTTGATGAACTGGTAAAATCACTCGGACTTTCTCCAAAACAACAATAACACATGCTAAGGAACTATTTTAAGCTCGCCTGGAGGAATTTGCTGAAACATAAGACAGACTCGTCCATCAATATCATTGGATTGTGTGTTGCATTTACTTGCGCAATGTTGCTGTTCCTGAGTGTGTACTTCGAGTTTTCTTATGATACATTTCATAAAAACGCAGACAATATACATAGCATGTATTTCAGTGTTAGCAGGCCCAAGGAAATAGAAACGGCAGCATCCATGCCCATCCCATTAACGCCTGCACTGAAACAATCTATCCCCGAAATAAAATACGCGGCGCGCTATATCAATTCCGGCGCGATTATCAGGTATAAGGATAAAAAGCTGGTGCAGAACCTGAAATATACCGATGCGGATTTTTTTAAAATGTTCTCTTTTCCTTTTCAGGCGGGAAATGCGTCATCTGCATTAAATGACCTGAACAATGTAGTGATACGCTCAGGCGCTGCGAAGGCCATTTTTGGCGATGAAGAACCGGTAGGTAAAACCATCGAAATGCAGGGAGAGGGAGAGTGGAAACCTTTCCTTGTCTCAGGCATAGTTGAAGATTACCCTGACAACAGCAGTATCATTTATGATCTTGTTATCAGGTTTGAAAATACACCGGAATATAAAGCTTCTGCTGACCGCTGGGATAGCTTCAATCATGAGGTGTATATTCAATTAAAGGATGGTGTAACCGATGCCCTGTTTCAGAAAAAAACGCAGCCATTGATTGCACAGTCGCTTGCGGAAGATATAGAAGATCTGAAGCGCGATGGAGCAACTCCGTTCAAAGACGGATCTTATATTCAACTCAAAACGCTTCCGCTGACTGACATTCATACAAGCTCTACGATCAATGGCGAAGGAAGGCCCATCAACAAAAGCTATTTATATCTTCTATTGGCTATTGGCTGCCTGATACTGGTTATTGCATGCATTAATTTCATTAACCTTAGCATTGGCAGATCTTTTACGCGAACGAATGAGATCGGGCTTCGTAAAATGCTTGGCGCACGGCGGTTTCAACTGATGGGACAATTCTGGAGCGAAGCATTTTTAATTTGCTTCCTTTCGCTGGCAGTAAGCACAGCCTTAAGTCAATGGTTACTGCCTAAATACAGGCAGCTTTTTGCCATGAATGTTACAGAGGATATTTTAAACTCGCCGGTAATATGGCTTGCGGTGATAGGTGTTTTTCTTGTGATAACACTTATCGCGGGTGGGTACCCGGCCTGGGTGATGTCGCGTTTTAATATTATTAATATTTTAAAAGGTAAAGTATCTGTCAGGCGTTCTCAAAAGTTGCGTAACTCACTTATTGTTGTGCAGTTTTCCATTGCCATCCTGTTGATGATCTGTACCATTGTTGCATGGCAACAGATCAATTTCCTGAAGACCAAACCGCTTGGGTACAACAAGAACCAGGTGATCAGCATACCGATCGAAGGAGAAATAAACCCGGTGACCGCGCTGGAAGTGATGAGGACAAAACTTGCAACACATACGTCGGTAGAAGCAATTACAGGCATTTATGATAACCTTGGCCGTGGGCTCGACGGTTCACAACGGCGTTCAGTAATGGGATTTGATTATAAAGGCCGTGGTGTTTCAACGGTATGGATGGGCGTGAGCTATGATTTTGCAAAAACGCTTGACCTGAAGTTGGTGGCCGGAAGAGATTTCTCACGTGAACTGCTTACAGACAGCAATGCAATTCTCATCAACGAGGCTATGGCCCTGGAATTGGGTGAAAAGAATCCCATTGGCATATACATTCCCGTTAGAGAGAACGAACCGCCTAAACAAGTGATCGGAGTGATCAAAAATTTCAATTTTGAATCGCTGCGGGGGAATATAAAACCTTTGACCCTGGCACTGGAATCACGTTTTACACCGAATTATGTTTTGGTGAAAGTGAAACCAGATAATCTTGCCGCCAGTATGCAGGTTTTAAAAGATACATGGGCCCAGGTAGTACCGGGTAACCAGTTCAATGGCTCATTCCTCGATGAAAACGTAGACCGCCAATACCGCAGGGAGGAAAAGCTGGGACAGATATTTATTTATGGAGCCGTTGTAGCCATTATGCTTTCCTGCATGGGGCTGCTGGCCATGGTAATGCTCATTATTGCGCAACGTATCAAAGAAATCGGCATCAGGAAAGTATTGGGTGCATCTGCTTCAAATATCGTAGGTATTATTTCGAAAGAATTCGTGCTGCTGATAGTTATTTCATTTGTTATTGCCGCTCCTTTTGCATGGCTGTTAATGAATAACTGGCTGGAAAATTTTGCATACAGGATCGCTATTAGCTGGTGGGTATTCCTGGCGGCTGCAGCGACTGCAATAACGATTGCCCTGATCACTATATGCTTGCAGGCATTGAAAGCCGCGTGGATGAATCCCGTTAAAACGTTGAAGGCAGAATAGTGTTATGACCACGCAGGATAATTTGTTCATCCTTGCTCCGTCAGCATAAAATAAATAAGCCCTCTGCTTTCGTAAAGGGCTTATTTATTTTATTACATGAGCTGAATTATCCTCTCGCTATTACAAACTTATTTGCAATGGCTTCTTTACCTGCAACCAGCAGCTTGTACACATAAGTACCGGCTGGCAATTGATTACTGTTTACCACTATCTGCGACGTGCCTTTTAGATTATTGAATTGAAGCACTTTAATTCCTGTAAGATCATAAATTTCTATCGAGGCTTTTTGTGCGTTAGTGGGGATTGAATACTTAATGGTTGTTGATGTATTAGCCGGATTTGGAAGCGCCTGCGAAAGGTAAACAGTGTTCGCGGCCTTCTTTGTTATCTTTTTGCTCCTGAGTTCATTCACTTCTTTCTTCAGGTCTTCGATCATTACCTGCTGTTCCTGTACAGCTTTAATAAGCACAGGTATAAGAGATTGGTAGTTTACCGCAACAATATCTTCTGTGCGTACCAGTGTGCTGCCTTCAAAAACCGGGTGTTTAATATCTTTTACTGCTTCCGGAAATACTTTCTTTAATTCCTGTGCAACAAATCCGTGCTGGCGGTTATTGGGCAAATGGATGTATTTCAGCTCTTCGGATTTATATTGATAAGAAACCGGCCGGAGCTGCATAAGCTTTTCCAGCATGGACGTTTCGTTCTCAATATTCTTTTTCAGCTTTTCATCTGAAGGCAGGTAAGAGCCGGTGGTAAATACATCTCCATCAAAGTAGCCGCCAAAATTGCTTCCTCCGCCACCGAATCCTTGTCCATATACTCCATAATTGGATGATACGCCCCAAACTGCCTGTCCAAACACACCTACCCCTGTAACGCCGGCATTGTCTGCAAGTCCATACACACCAACATTGTAATTGCTGCCACCTGTAGCCATTGCCTTAATACCGTAGTTATCACTTCCGCCCTGGCCGGTGGTGCTTATGCCTTCGGTTAAAGATGATGAGTTGCCTGCAATAGCCTGCGAAGTAATAGTTGGATTCGAGGTTCCGCCTGTGTTGGTATTCACAACAGTAATCCGGGATTGCGCGCTTGCAAAACCACCAATAAGCAAAGTGCCTATGGCGAGCATAAGTAATTTTTTCTGTTTCATAAATAAGGTTTTAGTTCTTCTAATTTAGCAGGCATTGTATCAACTCTTTATTTGAAATAAGGATAAAAACCTTTGCTATCGGGATAAGTTTATATTCTTATCTGAATAACCGTGCTCAGGCTTTTGCGTATAATTTCAATACTTTCGGTGAAACATCCGCTTACAGTATGAAGAAAGCTGCTTGTGTTCTTATCGCCGTTATTGCCTTTGTTATTTTTACCAATGCACAGGTCCTTCGCTCACCGGGAGGAAAGTTCACAATGACCTTTGCGCTGCAAGGCGGAGGCATACCAACTTACCAGCTCAGTTTTAAAGGAAAGGAAGTGATCAAATCCAGCAAGCTCGGGCTGGAATTAAAGAACGACAAACAATCGCTCTTAGATCAATTTGAAATAGTAAAGATAGACACCAGCTCTTTTGATGAGACCTGGAAACCGGTTTGGGGAGAAGTGGCAACCATCCGGAATCATTTCAATGTAATGGGGGTCACGCTTCAGCAGAAAGTATCCGGGCGGAAGATGATCATACGCTTCAGGTTGTTTGATGATGGGCTGGGTTTTCGCTATGAGTTTCCTGCGCAAAAAGATCTTGTTTATTTTATTATCAAAGAAGAAAGAACGCAGTTTGCTATGACCGGAGACCATACGGCCTTCTGGATAGCGGGTGATTATGATACGCAGGAATACGACTATACCACCTCGAAGCTTTCTGAAGTACGCGGCCTGATGGCGAAAGCTATTTCACCCAACGCTTCGCAAACGCAGTTCTCCCCAACCGGCGTTCAAACCTCGTTAATGATGAAAACCGCCGATGGTTTGTACATCAACCTGCACGAAGCGGCACTCATTAACTACGCATGCATGCACCTGGAGTTGAACGATACGTCTTTTGTGTTTCAGTCGTGGCTCACGCCCAACGCCAATGGCGATAAAGGGCACATGCAGGCTCCCCGAACTTCGCCATGGCGTACCATTATAGTAAGCGATGATGCGCGTGATATACTCGCATCGAAAATGACGTATAGCCTGAACGAACCCAGTAAGATTAAAAATACATCCTGGATAAAACCTGTAAAATATGTGGGGGTATGGTGGGAAATGATCACCGGTAAGAGCAGTTGGTCGTATACCAATGAGTTCCCCGCCATTCAGCTTGGCGTTACTGACTATACCAAAGCAAAGCCCAATGGCACGCATGGGGCTACCAATGCTAATGTAAGGAAGTACATAGACTTTGCCGCGCAACACGGCTTCGATGCAGTGCTGATAGAAGGATGGAACGTTGGTTGGGAAGAT
Source organism: Chitinophagaceae bacterium (assembly GCA_049689695.1). Lineage (GTDB taxonomy): Bacteria > Bacteroidota > Bacteroidia > Chitinophagales > Chitinophagaceae > DASPKM01. The sequence continues at coordinate 6,495 of JBAVMD010000437.1, forward strand.
TGGTTTGGCAATGGGAAAGACTATGTTTTCGATTTTGTAACGCCCTATCCTGATTTCAATGTGAAGGCACTGAACGATTATGCGCATTCAAAAGGCATTAAGCTTATTATGCACCACGAAACTTCCGGTGCGGTACGCAACTATGAGCGCCATATAGATACGGCCTATAAATTCATGAAGCAGTATGGCTATGATGCGGTGAAAAGTGGTTATGTGGGCAATATCCTTCCCGGCGGCGAGTATCATTACAGCCAGTGGACGGTCAATCATTATCAATATGCCATTGAAAAAGCGGCGGAGTACCAGATCATGGTAAATGCTCACGAGGCAGTGCGTCCTACCGGCATTGCACGCACTTGGCCCAACCTCATTGGCAATGAGGCTGCAAGAGGTACGGAGTTCCAGGCCTTTGGTGGCTCCAAAGCCAATCACGTTGCCATTTTGCCTTTTACGAGGCTGATGGGTGGGCCAATGGATTTTACCCCCGGCATTTTTGAAATGGACATCAGTAAGCTCAATCCTTCTAACAATTCGCATGTAAACAGTACGCTGGCTAACCAGCTTGCCTTGTATGTAACGATGTACAGCCCCCTGCAAATGGCCGCTGATCTTCCGGAGAATTACAACCGCTTTCCGGATGCCTTTCAGTTTATAAAAGATGTGGCTGTAGACTGGCAAGACAGTAAATATCTGGAAGCGGAGCCCGGCGACTACATCACGGTAGCCCGAAAGGCAAAAGCAACCGGTAATTGGTTTTTAGGAAGCGTAAATGGATTTAAACAGCGGGTGTCAACCATCAGTTTTGATTTTTTAGATGCAGGCAAAACCTACATCGCCACTATTTATGCTGATGCAAAGGATGCGGATTATAAGACAAAGCCACAGGCTTATATCATTAGCAAAGTGGCAGTAAGCAATAAGTCGAAATTATCGCAGTTCTGTGCGGCCGGTGGCGGGTATGCCATTAGCTTTGTGGAAGCGGATAAAACACAAACGAAGGGTTTGAAAAAGTTGTAGTAAAAATGAGTATCTCCACAGCCCATATATTATCCGATTAAAAAAAAGTACGCAAACATATAGTCCTTTTCCAGGCAAAAATTGTTTCTAGTGGCAAACGTCTGGAATTTCTATGCAAATAATCAGGTCTATCCAAAATCGGATATATGAGTTGCGTAACGAAAGGGTTATGCTCGATAGAGATCTTGCCGCGCTGTACGAAACTGAAACCAAGGCGGTGAATCTTGCCGTTAAACGGAATATTAAAAGATTTCCTCCGGATTTCATGTTTCAACTGACGAAGCAGGAATATGAAAACTTGAGGTTTCAGATTGAAACCTCAAGTTCCGCAGGTTTCGCCCAAACGGCAAAGAGTTGGGGAGGCACCCGGTATCTGCCATTTGCATTTACAGAACAGGGAGTTGCCATGCTTAGCGGAGTGGTGAACAGTGATAAAGCAATTAATATGAACATCTCAATAATGAGAGCGTTTGTTGAAGTTAGGAAAACGCTGTTGATGCAGTCTGACTGGAAGGAGAGTCTGAGACAAATTAAAGATAAGTTAGGTGAACATGACGCTCAATTAAACCAAATTTATGACGCCATGGAAAACCTGCTTGATGAGAAAATAGCACAAAAGAAATGGGAGGACCGTGAGCGGATAGGTTTTAAAAGATAACTAATATTGAATGAACTCACATCTATTCTCAATGCCTCACATTCATCAGGCTATCTGCAAAGCATTTTATCTTTTTTTGTTTTTATGCGGTTCTGCTTTAGCGTTCGCACAAAACAAACCTGCATTCAGCGTCGTCTCTTTTTCCACGGCTAAAAACGACCAGGCGCACATTAGTTTTGTACGTGAAGCGCATCGATGGTTTGCTAGGATGAGCAACGTGCATCATTTTAAGTACGACTCTACAACGAACTGGAACAATCTCAACACAGCATTTCTTTCCCGCTACCAGGTAGTGATCTTTCTCGATACAAGACCTGAATCACCAGATCAGAGAAATGCATTTCAGCAATACATGGAAAATGGAGGGGCGTGGATGGGTTTTCATTTTGCTGCTTTTGCATTAACGCCTTCTGCATATCCTCAAAACTGGGATTGGTACCACAATCAATTCCTGGGCTCAGGTGAGTATGTAAGCAACACCTGGCGACCTACTTCAGCAATGCTTAAAGTAGAAGATAGAAAGCATCCTGCTACCCAAAGGCTGCCATCCAAATGGAAATCGGCTCCCAATGAATGGTACCGCTGGAAGAATGATCTGCGTTTGAACCCGGGTATAAAAATATTGTTATCTATCGACACAAGCAGTTTTCCTCTCGGCACCGGGCCCAAGCCACATGAGATCTGGCACGAAGGTTATTATCCGGTAGTTTGGACAAACCTCAGATACAGGATGATCTATTTCAACATGGGTCATAACGACATCGATTACGAACATGGCACAAATAAGGAGCTATCGTTTACATTCGACAATAAACTTCAGAACCAGCTTATTCTTCAGTCCCTTTTATGGCTGGGCACCAAACAAGTGAAAAAACAATAAAAAACAATCAAGGTTAACTTAACATACTGCAAACAAAAAACCTTTCCACGTTGATGGAAAGGTCTTAAGTATTTTAGTTTTATAAATTCTACCAATGAGATTCCCTGCAACTATAACCGATCTGCGAATGCCTTAACTGTATTTCATTCAACCAGAGGATATTCCTCGAAGCGTTGATAACTGTTGGGAAGCCCGATGCATTGTATGCATCAGCAGTAAACGGATTATTCACGCTGTAATCGCGGTTGAGGAACTGCCAGATATCATTCGTTCTGTTCAGGTTCATTTTATTATCGTAGGTTATACCTGAAGCCGGTGGGTATACTAAATTTCCTGAAGCATTATAACTATAAGTAGTTTCAGTATGCGAAGGACTGATC
>JBAVMD010000438.1:0-2164 GCA_049689695.1 Chitinophagaceae bacterium
GGACAGCAGTTGTGCAACTTTTTGCGACAAGATGTGCTGGTTCTGCTGGTCAATAATAAATGCCAGTATCCCCCACAACAGGAACAGGGCGAGAAAGCCCGAAAGAAATGCTTTGCCGGCACGCTGATGTATCAGCGCAGCCACAACAAATGCCACCAGGGCAAGGCTCCACCAGGGCAGGTACAGTCCGATGGTGAAGCTTAAAAGAGCGATCAATAGTATTGAGATAAGAAATTTCATATGTGGAGTTTATGAGCTACGAGCTACGAGCTTTGAGCATCAAGCATCAAAGAATAATCAATAATTAATAATTAATAATTTACCTAATGACCTATTGACCTAATGACCCTCTTACCCCTTCCCCTTACCAAAACTCATCTTCCCCCTCACCCGCTTATCACCCGAATCTGTCTCCTTCATGATCCACAGGCGGTAATATTTTCCATCGGCCCAGGTATCGATAAAGCTGTCGTAAAACTTACTGCCGGGATTGCCCGATTGTCCGCCGGGATATACCGCATACGCTTCCGTTTCATCAGTAAGATGCACGATCATCCTCCAGCTTGGCCCGTGATAATCTTTAGTGGCATTAATGATATGCGTGCCACCGCCCACAGGCAACCGAAGCCTGCTGAAAGGCGCTAATCTTAACAGGTGCCGCACCCCGCTGGCCTTAAACTTTGCCCATTCCAATCTATCGTTCAATTCTATTTCTTTCAATGCAGGAACGCATTTCCTGAATGCATCGGTCACCACCTGTGGGAGTCTTTCCGTATCGGGTGTATGAATATTGTCGATGAACTTGAAAAGAGAATCACGCAACATTCCTTCCAGCAAAGTGCTTTCATCAGGCCATTTCATAGGTAGTTTGGTCTGGCGTATTTCATCGCGCCAAACTGATGTTTCAAGACTGTCGAACCAGTTTGAAAAAACAGTAATGCCTTTTTCGGCGGGATCGTTGCGCAGGTTCCATGACTTAAATATGTCGAGATACTTTTTTTCATCTGTGTTGAGAGATGCCTCATCGATGTTCTTTAAGAGAACCGGGCGCGCCATCTCTGCAAACACATTGTAGTTTTCTGTTTGCAATTTCTGCATGGCAGCCGGATCAATGTCGGACATTGACTTCAAATAACGATTGATGATCAGTCCGCGGTAAGGAGGATAACTCCCTCCGAGATAATAGGGATAAGTGTTATCCACCGGCAACTGGTTGGCGCTGCTCACAAATCCTCTTTCAGGCTGCACCATGTGTGGGGTTTCTTTTTCATCAATAGTGCCTTGCCACATGAAGCTGCTGTCGATGCCCGGCATAATAAAATCACCCTGCCGGTACCATTTGGCAGGCCATGCCCCCTGCGTCCAGATAGCAATGCTGTCTGCCTTGCTGGCGAACAGGCAATTCTGCCCGGGCGTTTTCATGTTCTGGATCGCATTATAAAATTCGCTGTAATTTTTTATGTGATTGAGGCTGTAAAAAAACTTAAGCTCATTGCTGGGATCATGAGCCTTCCATCTCACTGCGTATTGCCCGTTGCCCGTAGCAAGGCCGTTACCGGTAAAAGAAGCATCATACATCACGGGGCCAAAAAGCGTATAAGCCACACTGTCATTAAGATCAGCACGGCCTTTTGTTTTTACAACCTCTACCCTCCAGTCTGTTTTCTTCCATTCATTATTGAAGCGGTAAGCATTTCTTGTATCGTCCTGGAACTGTATTTCGTAATAATCCCTTACATCGCGCATGCCATTGGTAAATCCCCAGGCGCAACTGTCGTTGAAGCCGATGATGATGCAGGGCGAACCGGGAAAACTGGCGCCATACGCATTGAACTGCGGCGTATGTATCTGCATCTCAAACCAGAGCGAAGGAAGATTGAGTGAAAGATGCGGATCGTTGCAAAGAATAGGGCGGCCGCTTTTTGTTTTGCTGCCGGATACTGCCCAGTTGTTGCTGCCATTATCTGGATCGGGCTTGGTGGAAGTTATAGACGCAGTATCCTTCCATGCATAATACAATGAATCTACCTGGCGGGGCGGCGATACTTTCAGCCCGGCTGCTTCAAACACGGTGCCTTTTGGAACGATAGGATCTACTGAATCCTGTATGGTGGGATAGATCAGATCAAAATCCGTTTTTGAAAAAATCGACTTTGCATTAGAC
>JBAVMD010000439.1:0-2928 GCA_049689695.1 Chitinophagaceae bacterium
GATAGGATGTTCGCAGCTGCTGTTCTCGTTGAAATAAAAGCAGGAAGGAATGTGAACTTCCCCTGTTGCAAGATCATCGTTGTTGGCAAGCCCGTAGGAAATGGAAAAATCTGCGCCTGTTTTTTTCGCGATATGATTTGTTATAAGTTCGTAACTGTCGCTGATAATTCCTACAATGTAATTTCGCTGCTTCAGTTCTTTCATCACATCCGATACATCATTTATCAGCGGCATTTCGTCTGCAATTCTTACCAATTCCTGCACGGGCTTATCTTTTAAAAAAGAACCGATGCGTTTGGTAAGACTGATAGAATTTGTGTCGATGTTCCTGAGCAGCGCAAGCGCCTGCCGGAAGTTGTATTTTTTTGCACATGAGTCGATAAACCTGCCCTGCAATAAGGTATTATCCATGTCAAACACCACCATCTTTCTCATGAAAGGATTGATTTTAGTCATTTGATATCGCCATCCTGGGCATGGCTGCAATGCCTGGTTGTTGGGTTAATTAATGCTAATGCAAAATTGAAAAAGATGGATCAAAAGAGGGCGAAGAAGGGATTAAAAGGATATTAAAATTGAGCGGCGAGCTATGAGCTGCGAGCTATGAGCTACGAGCAATGAGCTTTGATTAACCAGAAACTGCTTGCTTACTGCTCGCGGCTCGTAGCTCGTAGCTCAAAGCTTCTCCACCGACGGCAGAGTGACTGTAAAGCAGGTTCCATTCTCAAGATCAGATTGCACTTCAATAGAGCCTTTGTGCAATCCTGCAATTCTCCTGGCAAGCGCAAGACCAAGGCCAAATCCTCTGACATCGAGGGCTGAGGCCGCCCTGAAGAAGGGCTGGAATATCTGCTCGATCTCTTCTTCCGCTATCACGTCTCCCTTATTCATTACTTTAATAAGGATGTTTTTTTCGCTGAAAGACAATTCAACAACAGAGCGCTTATCGGGTGAATATTTGCACCCGTTCTCAATAATATTTTTCAGGGCGCTGTACAGCAGGTCTACATTGCCAAATACCATGCAGCTCTTTTCATCTTCCGGCAATATGCCAAAATTTAAGGCCACCTCATATTCATTGTTTATCTTTTTAACATCGGCTATCACCTTCAGCAATACTTCATCAATGCGCACTTCACCCAATTCGATATTGCCCTGGCTGCCGGTCTTGGCGATCTCCAGAAGGCTTTTAGTGAGTTGCCCCATCTGCTGAACATCTTCCAGTATGGACTGCAGCACCTGGTGGTACTCCTGGCTGCTGCGCTCTTTTTGCAGTGTTACCTGCAGTTGGCTGGAAATAGAAGTGAGGGGAGTGGATAATTCATGAGAAGCGTTTGAAATAAACCGTCTTTGCGTATTAAAAGATTCCTGGAGGCGATTCAGCAGGTTGTTGAAAGTATCAGCAAGCTTTTTCAATTCATCTTTTCCTGAACCTGTCTGCAGCCGGTGCGATAAATTATGGGATGAAATATCGTTTACTTCATGAATGATCTGCGCTATGGGCCTCACCAGTTGCGATGAAAAAACATAACCCACCAACAATGTAAGCAGAATACCTACCAATAAGCTTATGAGCAATATTTTTTTTAATTGTGCCATTCTCAGCCACCCATCTTCATCGTATGCTTTGACTGCTATAATAAAGCTTCTTTGAGGCTCACTGTAAAACAATACGATGCCATCGCGCTTTTCATCGGAAAAGGTTTTTTCTTCGCGGGTGGCGGTGATAAAGCTAAGATCGTTCAGGCTGAGTGAATCGGCGCCGGGATTATCGTAGGCGTACAGCACGTTACCAAGTGTATCGTAAATGCGTACCGATTTTTGCGGCAGCAAAGGCACTGCGCTTGCGTCTATACGGCGCAACACATTCTGGCTGCTGCTGTCGCCCAGGTAGGCAAACAGTTGGCCATTGTTGGTTGCGCGGCTTTTAAGGCGTTTGTAAAAACTTGCTTTTCTATCGAGCGAAGTAAAATAATAAATAGATATGCTAAGGCTGAGCAGCAGCGCGGTAACCAGCAAAGTAAAGAGGATCGTTATCTTGTTTCTGATTTTCAATGCTGGCTGTCTTTAAGAATATATCCCATTCCTACCTGTGTGTGTATTAATTTCTGATCGAACTCCCTGTCCAGCTTTTTTCGAAGAAAATTTACATACACATCTATCACGTTTGTTTTGGTATCGAAGTCAATGTCCCATACATTCAATGCAATATCCGCTCTCGATACCACACGATTCCTGTTACGCACAAGATACTCCAGCAATTGAAATTCCTTTGCGGTAAGTGCAATAGGTTTCCCGGAGCGGGTTACTTCCTTGCTGTCCATGTTCATTACCACATCGTCTACTTTCAAAAGATTTCCTGTCTGCGGCATCTGGTAGATCCTTTTCAGCAAAGCGCGGATGCGGACCAGCAGCTCTTTAAAATCGAATGGTTTTACCAGGTAATCGTCGGCGCCCGCATCGAAACCTTCAATTTTATCATCGGTAGAATTGAGCGCGGTAAGCATGATGATGGGAATACGTTCGTTACGGTTACGGATGTACTTGCAAAGCTCATAGCCATTAATGCCCGGAATATTAATGTCGAGAATAATGATATCGAAGCGGGAGGTTTCAAAAAGTTTTTTACCGATCAGTCCGTCGTAACAAAGCTCTACATAGTAATTCTGTTCCGTTAATCCTTTTTTGAGGGTTTCGGCGATTTTCTTTTCGTCTTCTACCAGCAATATTTTTACTTCATCGGACTGCATGAGCGGCAAAGTTATTTAAGCGGGAGGGAAATGGAATTAAAAAGCGATTAAACCTTTGGTTGGAGGTTGTTTTGAATAGTGGGTTTGATGTTACTTAAAGCGGCGTGGAACGCGGATCATCAGGATTTTTTAGGATTGGTTAGGATTTGTTTTTAAAATTGCTTAGTGGTTACTGATG
>JBAVMD010000440.1:0-3530 GCA_049689695.1 Chitinophagaceae bacterium
CTTCTTTTGCGCTGCCGGTGGTGAACATCGGCACGAGGCAGGATGGGCGCCTGAAACCAGTGAACGTAATAGATTCATCTCCCGTTAAAAAAAATCTGGCAGCCTCTTTTAATAAAGCGCTGTCTGATTCGTTTAAAAAAAGCTGCAAAGCAAAGAACCCCTACGGCAAAGGCGAAGCCGCTGCCGGAATACTAAAGCAAATCAGTAAAATTGGAAAGCTTAACAGCACGAAAAAAAAGTTCTACGACCTCGGCCATGACTAACTGGGAAACCAAGATCATTCACAACGAGTTTACCATCAGGCAGGCGCTTGGATTGCTCGATAAGCTGGGCATAGAATCCAATGTGATCTTTGTAGTAGACGACAGCAAAATATTGTTGGGCTCTATTACCGATGGGGATATCAGGCGGGGACTTTTGCGCAACGGTGAGTTGGATGATTCAGTTACTACGGTGATGAACGAAGGGTGCAAAAGGGTAGTAAATTATCACCTCGACAGCGCTTTCATAAAAATGTGCAGGGAGCTTGGCATTACCTATGTGCCGGTTGTTGATGATGCGCAGCACATCATAGACATTACCAACATCAATGAGTACCGGGAAATAGTAGCTGCGGAAGCAGTGATCATGGCCGGTGGAAAAGGCGAACGATTGATGCCCCTTACGAAGGATACGCCCAAGCCGATGCTGAAAGTAGGCAACAAGCCGATACTGGAATACAATATCGATCACCTGCAGAAATTCGGCATCAGGAACATTCACATCACTATCAATTACCTGGGCAACCAGATACAGGAATATTTCAAAGACGGGTCAGCCCGCAGCCTGAACATTAAATATGTGCAGGAAGATAAACCGCTCGGCACCATCGGTTCCATCAGCCTGATACCAGAATTTGAAGAGGATTATATTTTGCTGATGAACTCCGACCTGCTTACCAATATAGATTTCGGTGATTTTTTCAAGGAGTTCGTGAAGTCGGGCGCAGACATGGGCGTGGCCACCATACCGCATCATGTTGATCTGCCTTATGCTATACTTGAGCTGCAGGACAGCTCTGTTACCTCATTGAAAGAAAAGCCGCGTTATACTTACTTTGCCAATGCAGGCATTTACTTTATAAAAAAAGAATTGCTGCAGGTAATTCCGAAGGGATCGTTTTACAATGCTACAGACCTGATGGAAAAGCTGCTGCAGGAAAGCAAAAAATTATTTCATTACCCGATTCTCGGGTACTGGCTGGATATTGGAAGGATAAATGATTTCTTCAAAGCCCAGGAAGACGTTAAACATATTTACTGGTAGATGAAGAAGCTAATTGTTATCCCTGCGAGAGGTGGCTCAAAAGGCATTCCCGGAAAAAACATCAAAACGCTTAACGGTAAGCCACTGATACATTACAGTCTTGACTATGCGAGGCAGTTTGCAGATGACGAAGACATTTGTATAACAACAGATTCAACAGAAATAGGCGATAGTGTGCGCCAGATGAATTACGAGTTGCCTTTCCTGCGCCCTGCAGAACTGGCAACAGATACAGCAGGCTCTTATGAAGTATTACGCCACGCACTGAATTTTTATACTGAGCAAGGAAAGAATTATGATGCATTGGTTTTGTTGCAGCCAACTTCTCCCTTCAGGAAGAACAAGCACCTGAAAGAAGCGTTGGCATTGTTCAACGAAGGGATTGATATGGTGGTAAGCGTAAGCGAATCTTCCGCAAATCCTTATTACAATTTATTTGAACAGGATGAAGAAGGATTTCTTCATATCTCGAAAGGCTCCGGCGGTTTCTTAAGACGGCAGGATGTTCCACCGGTGTATGAATACAACGGATCTATTTACGTGATCAATGTGAAATCCCTTTTGACCCACGTTTCTTTCGCGGGATTCAGCAAGGTGGTGAAGTATGCAATGGAACCTGAATATTCGATAGACCTGGATACGCCCGCAGATTGGAATTATGCTGAATTTCTTGCAGCGCAACAGCAATAAACATGGAAAACGTACGACTCATTGCAAGAATAGATATCAAAGGCCCTAACCTGGTGAAAGGTATTCACCTGGAAGGCTTGAGGGTGCTTGGCAAGCCGGAAGATTTTGCGAAGTATTATTATGAGAACGGCGCAGATGAATTGTTTTACCAGGATGTTGTTGCAAGCCTTTACGATAGGAACAGCCTGCAGGAGATGATCACCAAAACGGCGCAGCAGATGTTCATTCCACTCACGGTGGGTGGCGGCATCAGAACGCTGGAAGATATTAAGACCGTGTTGCGCGCAGGTGCAGATAAAGTTGCCATCAACACTGCGGCCATACGCAATCCTTCATTCATAAGTGAAGCATCAAAAAAATTCGGTTCGTCTACGATAGTTGTTGCCATTGAAGCAATCAAGCAACCCGGGGGTGAATACCTGGCCTTCATTGATAACGGCAGGGAACACACGGGAGTTGAAGTAGTAAAATGGGCGCAGCAGGTTGTTGAACGCGGCGCGGGTGAAATAGTGATCACTTCTGTTGACCGGGAGGGAACAGGCAATGGCTTTGACCTGGAACTTACGCGCAAAGTTGCTTCTGCCGTACCTATCCCTGTGATAGCGCATGGCGGTGCGGGCTCTCTTTCTCACCTTGCAGAAGTTGTAGAAGAAGGAAAGGCCGATGCAGTTGCGGTGGCATCCATGATACATTACGATTTCATCACAAAACATACGGCGGACTTTTCTGCAAAAACCGAAGGCAATACCAACTTCCTTGAAAGTGGCCGTTCGTTCAGCAGGATAGAAGCGCACAATATTGCTGAAATAAAAGATTACTTTTTAAATCATCGAATACCTTGCAGAAGAATAGAACCGGTATGAGCAAGAAAGTTGTGATCATAGATTATCATCTCGGCAACCTGTTCAGTGTTCAACAGGCATGCCGGCATTTGGGGGCGGACGCGCAGATATCATCAGATAAAAATGATTTGATAGCTGCGGATTACGCAATACTTCCCGGTGTGGGCGCATTTGGGGATGCGATGCAGAACCTGCACGATCTTGATCTTGTAAATCCCATTCACGATTTTATTCAGTCTGGCAAGCCATTCATGGGTGTTTGCCTGGGATTGCAATTGCTGTTTTCTGAAAGTGAAGAATTTGGCGCCCACAAAGGATTGAATATAATAGAAGGCACTACGCGCCGCTTTCCGCCGCTGAGCACAGAAGGGCAGGTGTTGAAAATACCGCAGATAGAATGGAACCAGGTAAGCCGTTATAACGGGAACAACTGGGAGCATTCACCTTTGCAGCAATGCAGCGATGGCGAATACATGTATTTCGTGCATTCCTATTATGTAACGCCTGTACAGGAAAAATATATCTTATCTACCACTACATACGGCGGGCTTACCTATTGCTCGTCAATTGCACATGAAAATGTTTTTGCCTGCCAGTTTCATCCTGAGCGAAGCGGTGCGAAAGGATTAAAAATTTACAGCTCTTTTCTGAATCTTTAATATGGAACATAAGAATACACAATCAAGGTATAAT
>JBAVMD010000441.1:0-7257 GCA_049689695.1 Chitinophagaceae bacterium
GATCAGGTCTCGGCACTACCATGGCCGTTTATACGCACCAGGTTACCGGGCGTATAGGGGCAGATAAGTATGGCGCCGGTTCATCTGGCTGGGAAGGAATGCTTGCTGCAATTTCCAACCTCAACGTAGTTATTAAGCGAGGCGTTGTCGAGAATCGTTTTGCTTATGTAGGCATTGCCAAAATACTCAAAGCCTACACCTATAGTATGATGGTAGATGTTTGGGGCGATGTTCCTTATACTGAGTTCGACAGGTTCGATGAAGGTATAAGACAACCCAAGTTTGATAAAGGGTCCGAGATCTATCCCAAGCTTCTGGCCCTGCTGGATGAAGGCATTGCCGATATAAATAACCCGGCGGTGAATCCATCAAAGCCTGCTGCCGACGATTATATTTATAAAGGAGTTTTGGCTAACTGGATCAAAGCGGCCAATACCATTAAACTTAAGCTCTATACACAGGTAAGGCTTGTGCAGGATGTAAAAGCGCAGGTAACTGCTCTGCTGGCATCTCCTGCCACGCTGATCAATTCACAGGCAGAAAGCTTTATGATGCCTTACGGACCTATCGGTGCAACTGACGACAGGCATCCCGGTTATGGCGATTACACTGCCACGCAACGTGGCGGCCAGCTTTTCAGCCCCTGGTTGTATGAGCTCATGAAAGGAAGGAACGCTAACATTTTCTATGGCCTTCCCGACCCGAGGATCCCTTACTACATTTATAATCAGAAATCGGCAACTGCACTGCCAGAGAACTGTACTGAGTTCCGTGACGGCGGATTTATTTCTGTCATTTTTGGTTCAAACGGTCCTTGCCGCGATGGTTCTAACAGTCAGACGTATTCGCTGTTAGGCATTTTTCCCGTAGGCGGCCGTTATGATGCAGGCGCCGGTGTAACCATCAATTCCATAGGTACGCAAAACGCAGGAACAGGCGCACGTCCGCATGAGTTTATTACTTATGCAGACAGGTTATACCTTGAAGCAGAATTGATCCATGCAGGGCTTATTACCGGCAATGTGAGAGATGCTTTCAGCAAAGCATTGGATGCTTCGTTTGCCCATGTAGACAATGTGATCGTGAATTTTGTTAAGCCCTCAACTGCCGGTTCTGCACAAACAGTTCCTTTGATAGCAACATTGGCCGCTACTACTACTTATAAAACGGGTGTACTGGCAGAATTTGATGCAGCAAATGCCGCGAAGAAACTGGAAATTATCATGACCCAGAAATGGATCAACAGGATCGAAAATTCTGTAGATAATTATACTGATTACAGGAGAACAAAATATCCGGTTTTGTTTGCTCCCGCTCCGGAGGGGACTGTTACCAGTGTAACTGGTCCTGATGGCAAGGTAACACCGGTGTCTAACGACAGAAAGTATCCGTGGTCGTTGCCCTTTAGCCTCACGGAGCTCCAGTTAAATGCAAACGCACCTCCGCAAAAAATACCCGAATCATACAAAATATTCTGGCAACCTTAATTGTTCCCTGTTAAACTAAGAGATTATGAAATTCAGAAAGATCAATATACTAATAGCATTTATTGTAAGCACTGTTGTTGTGCTAACAGCATGTTCAAAGGATGATGGCGCCATCCCTAAAAATATCGGCATTGAAGACGTGCCTGCCATGACGATGAACCTGGAGCCGCAAAAGAAGGACAATGCCGATACGATCAGGATCGGTACCCCTGCTGCTTTCTCCGCCAAGTTCAAGGTAGACGTGATTTTTGCAAGTGCGGCAAAGCCGACAAAGGTTGATATTGTAGTAAGGAAGAATGGTTCCGCATCGGTTGTAAAAATATTTAAAGCTGATGTTACGTCATACCCTACCAGCTTTAATATTACTGCGGCTGATATAGCTACATTGTTTGGTGCGCCCATTGCATTGAACGATACTTACGATTTTGCACCGGATATTTATGTGGATTCAAAAAAGTATGAAGCTTTCCCAGCAGGAGGAGCAGGTAACGGGTCCGGCGTAATAGGCATGAACTCGATCGGGTATTACGAGTTGGTGCGGATTACTGTGAAAAATTAAATTGAAACAACCAAATCATCAAAGCCTGGCAAATAAAATTGCCGGGCTTTTTGTTTTTCGGGCATCTTGTAACTATCTGTGTTTCTATTCGTCTTCCCTGTAATGACCGAAACCCGCTTCCTTTCCCTTGTTGTTCCCTTGCAGCACCGGATGTTCCGTTTGGCTTATACTTTTCTCAGGGATGAAGAGGAGGCTAAGGATGTGGTGCAGGACGCTCTTGTTAAGCTATGGGCGAACCGGGATGCTTTACCAGCGATCAAAAGCATGGAAGCCTGGTGTATCCGCATCACCAAGAATACGATACTGGACAGGCTTAAGTATAATCGTTACCGGCAAACATCAGACATCGATAAACATGCTGATGAACTTGCAACCACAGGAATGGAGGATGCAGCTGAAGTTAATGACGGCATCCGGGCCGCGAAAAAAATCATCAGCCAGCTCCCTGAAAAATATCGGTTCCTGATTCATCTGCGTGATGTAGAGGGTTTGGCTTACGACGAAATAGCAAGAATTATGGAGCTGAGCTTGCCTGAAGTAAAAACAGGGATCTACCGGGCAAGACAAGCAGTTAAAGAGAACCTTAAATCTTTGAATTCTTATGGACTACGATAAAATCAGGGCGCTGTTAAAAAAATACTGGGACGGAGATACTGATCTCTCCGAAGAGCAGGAATTGAAAAGCTTTTTTGCTGAGCACACCGATTTGCCTGAAGATTTAAAAACGGAAGCAGGTCTTTTTGGCTATTACCGGCAGGAGGTTTCGCGCCCTGTTTTGTCAGAAGACATTACAACAAAGCTGAGAGCGCAGTGGGCAAATGAAAAGAAATCCGTGTTCAACAAAGCATCGTTTGGGCGAGGCCTTCTGAGATATGCAGCTGTTCTGGCGCCTTTGGTTTTAATAGGATATTTCGTGGTTCGTGAAAAGAAGGTTGAAGAACGCATCGTTATTCAAACCGATACTTTTAATGATCCTCAGCAAGCCATCGCAGAAACAGAGAAGGCCCTGCTTCTTCTTTCCAGGAATATGAATGATGGCCTTTCTGAAATGGAAACGATCAGGGGCTTCGAGGAAGTAAAAAATACAAGTAAGCTGAAATGATAAATCGTATTCACTAATACATATATCAATGAAAAAATTATTCGCGCTGCTGCTTCTCTTCACTGTAAAATTTTCTTTTTCGCAGGAGATGGCCGCAGATAAATATTATAAAGATTTCCAGGAAAAACATTCGCTGGACATGGTAAGCGTGTCATCAAAGATGTTCTCTGTTTTCCTGCAAAACAGGCAGGGAAAAGAAAAAGAAGAGCTCGCAACTATTCTTAAGAAATTGACGGGCCTTAAAGTGTTGAGTAAAGACGACTCCAAAAATGGGCTTGATTTATATAATGCGGCGTTTCCACTGATGCCGGCTGATTATGAAACTATTCTTATTATGAAGGAAACAGATCGGAAGGCCAGGTTTTATACGAAAGAAGATAAAAGCGGAAAGATCACGGAACTGGTGATGATCGCTTTTCAATGGGGCAGGTTTTTGATCGTTAGCATAACGGGCGACATAGACCTGAACGATATTCTAAAACTTTCTCAAAACCTGAACCTTCAGGGCCTGGACGATGTACAGAAAGTAAGATCAGAGAAACAATAATCCAACGATATATGAAGTCTTATTACCTGACTGGGTATAGATTACCCTTTATGGCCATGCTATTGCTTTTTTCTGCTGTGGCCCCGGCACAATCCTCAAGGCACAACATTCACGACCCTGTTGAAATTGCAGCTGTTCTGGATACGGTAATTCAGAAAAGAATGGAGCGTTATCACATTCCTGGTTTCTCCATCGCTATTGTAAAAGACGGGAAATTATTTTGGTCGAAAGGTTACGGGTACGCCGACCTGGAAAGCAACAGGAAGGTTGAGGCGGGCAAAACAATTTTCAGGATTGGTTCCATCACAAAAGTTTTTACCGCCACTGCAATGATGCAACTGGTTGATGAAGGAAAGATCAGGTTGAGTGATGATATTAATATTTACCTGGATGATAAATTAACTTATAAGAACGGTGTTCCTGTAACGCTCCATCATTTGCTTTCTCATTCAGAAGGTTTCCGGGAGATCACCGGCCGTCGTACGCAAAGCGCAGATAAGATTTTTCCGCTCAGTACATTTCTTAAAAGCAGGTTGATACAGGACCATGCCGCCGGTGAGATCGGCCACTACGGAACTTATGGAATTGCTTTGAGCGGGCTGTTGCTGGAACGGCTTTCGGGCATGCCTTACCGTGATTACCTGCAAAATAAATTTTTTCAGCCCCTGCAAATGGATCATACCAATGCCACTACGGTTTCGGGACCTGATGAAATTAATTTTGCCACGGGATATGAATTCAGCAATGATAAATATAAAAAGATGGCGTTCGAGTATTATCATACGTTTCCGGCCTCAGATATCAACAGCACGGTAACAGATATGGCCAATTTCATGATCATGCATTTAAATAATGGGCGATTTGGAAATAACACCGTACTGCAACCGCAAACCGCTCTAAGCATGAGGGCCACACAGTTCCGCAACCATCCGCGCGTTGTTGGTTTTGGATACGGCTTTTGGGAAAGCACCATCAATGGAACAAAGGCAGTGCATCATGGCGGTATCATGGACGGCTATGCATCTTCCATGTACCTGTGGCCAGATAAAAACATGGGTGTATTTATGGTTTGCAACATGGAAGCGCCGAATTTCCTGGGAAGCATTTTAAATAATTTTCTATATTATTTTTTCCCTGAACCATCAGCGCCTGTTGATAATCCCGATGCATCGTTGAAAACAAATTTAGAACGGTTTGCGGGTCATTACCAACGGCCTTATGCATCGGCAATCGACATCAAACTTAATGCAGACAGCACGCTCTCTTTCTGGGGAGGCAGGTGGGTACAGATTGAACCGCTTTTATTCCGCGTAGTGAACGGCACGCTGGATACCGGCGAAGACCTCATTGCTTTTAAGGAAAATGAAAAAGGGGAAATCATCTGGATGACTTCAGGCCCTTTCGTTTATTTTAAATGAAAAAATTCTTTCCGGTCATTCACTTCGCAAGGAGTCCGCGGGCTTTATACGGATTGCTTTTATAGTTTGCGAGCTTACAGTGAGCCAGGTAATGATAGTAATAAGCACACCGGCAGCAATGAAGTACCAGGCTGAAAGATCGATCCTGTACGCAAAGTCGTCCAGCCAGTTCTTCAGGACCAGGTAGGAGATGGGCAATGCTACCAGCAGCGATATGATAATGATCTTGCTGAACTCACCCCAGAGCAGCCAGATGATGTTCATGTTGCCGGAACCAAGCACTTTGCGTATGCCGATTTCCTTGTACCGCTTTTGCACGGTAAATGCAGCGAGGCCAAACAGGCCGAGGCAGGAAATGATGATAACGAGCCCTGCAAAATATCCTGATAATACTTCCACCCGTTTTTCTGCAACGTAGAGCGACTGGTAATCATCATCGAGAAAACGATATTCAAACGGCAGGCCGATATTGTATTGGCGATAGATGCGTTGCAGGCGCGCAAGCGTTTCAGCTTCTGTGCCTTCTTTGATCTTCACCATGATCTTTGAGTTCGAAGACCTGTTGTTTAGCTCAATGAAACAGGGATGGATGCTTTGGTATAACGACTGAAAGTTGAAATCTTTTACTATCCCGATGATCTGTTTGTCTTCGCCCCAGATGCGCACGGTTTTGCCTACAGGATTTGTAAATCCCATAGCGGCAATGGCTGCTTCGTTTAAAATAATTTTTGATTGTTCATTGCCATATTTGCGTGAATAGCTGCGACCTTCTTTTAATGTTATGCCGAGTGTTTCAATAAAATCATACCCGCCGGCAATATCAGTAAATTCAATTTGCGCGTCCTGCTGCTTGCCCGGCCACTCTACATCAGTAGTTCCGCCCTCGCGGCCCGCTGAGATATTATGCCGGAAACCTGCAGCCGATACTACCCCTGGTATGTTGCGTACCTCCTGCAAAAAGCTTTCGTTCTCCTGCTGGCGGATGTTGATTTCCTTATCGTTTTTAACATCAGAAATCTTTTCTTTACGCGCAAAGTAAACAACATTATTACGCTGATATCCCAGGTTCTTGCTTTGTATGAGCTGTACCTGTTTATACAATACCAGCACGGACACGATCATGATCACCGAGATGGCAAACTGAAAACCTACAAACCCCTTTCGTATCCATAATTCACCAAGTGGGATGTCGATCTTGCCTTTTAATATTTTTACGGGTTTAAAGCCCGAGATATACAAAGCTGGATAACTGCCGGCAATAAGACCGGTAATTAAAGTAATGCCCAGGATGCCCAGCACCATGTTTGTATCAAAGCTGAATATTAAGTGCTTGCCTGAAATTTCGTTGAAGCGGGGTAATAATAACCACAATGGAAGAATGGCTGTAAGCAAAGAAATGAATGCTATCAACATCGATTCGCCGATGAACTGTAGCGCTAAAGTTGCGCGATCAGCTCCCATCGCTTTTTTCACGCCCACTTCTTTAAGTCGCGTAAAGGCGCGGGCAGTAGAGAGGTTCATGAAATTGATGCAGGCTATGAGCAGGATAAAAACTGCCAGCACTGCAAACAATCGAACATAACTAATTCGCCCGCCTGCCGGAGCGCCATTTTCATATTGGCCATACAAGTACCTGTCAGCAAATTGCTGAACGAAAAGCGTTTCTCTGGCTCCTTTTTTCTGGATAAAGTCGGCAATTTTTGCATTGAAATTTTTAGGATCAACTCCTTCCCGCAATACGATGTAGGTTGCAGGCCCTCCGTTCTTCCAGTTGCTGAGCTTTTCATTTTTTGCAAGAAATGCGCGGTAGTTGAACAGCACATCAAACTGCAGGGAGGAATTGACCGGTATTTTTTTAAACACGCCTGATACAATGTAAGTTCCGCTCATTTGTTCCCGGCTCCATTCCACTTGTTTCCCGATAATATTATCGGTGGTGTGAAACAATTTCATGGCCAGTTCATCGGAGATCACGATGTCGTTATTACCTGAAAGGAGAGTGTTCTTATTGCCCTCAACCAATGGAAAACTAAATACATCGAAGAAGTTTTTGCTTACGCACAGGTCGGTAGCTTCCACATTATTATTGTTGACCAGGAAGATGCCTTTTTTGTTTTCGTTTTGCGGTGAGATCACTGCTGTTG
>JBAVMD010000442.1:0-9252 GCA_049689695.1 Chitinophagaceae bacterium
GTCCAATACGCCGGTAAAAAATTATTCCGGTTGATGCCGGTCAAAGGTTGTTGCCAGCCTGCGGCAAATTGCCAATGGGTTGAAATCAGGGAAACACCTGCTATCAGGTCTACAGTGCCCAGGCTGCTCTGGTATTGCATGGGCAATGAGCGGTTGCCTTCTTTTAAATTGCCTTGATTGAGTGGCAGCTTTGTACCGAGAGTAGCCGAGGTTTTCCAATGCGTCTCGGATTTAAAATTGTAAGTGCCCGACAGATACAAATCACCCAATCCAGCTGCGGTTCCTAAATTACCTGAGGCATAATTAACCGTTAGCTTGCTCTGAACAGAAAACCTTTCGGAAAAGCGAAAATTATATTCTAATGCGGGCGTAAAAATAAACACGTCTTCATCACCAACTCCAAAAGAAGATATGAACTTAAGCTGATGTCTATGCGCTGCAGCAGTATCGTGTTTAGATGCTGCTAAATTGCCGATAGTGCAAAAGCCTGCATCGCTGCAACCTTGCCCATAAATTTCTGAGATGCCTGTAAACAGTAAAATTGCTGTGAGGATTATCGTTGTTTTCATGGATGATTGATCATTTAAAAAGCCTGGCCCAGTTAGCATCGGCTTTTGTTTTCAGGTTGGCCTCGTTTTTATTCCAGCTCTTTAAGGTGTTGTTAAAAAGCTTGTTGTAGAATAAGTATAGTTTGCCATCGATAACCTTAAACGTTTCCGGATCTACTTCCACTTTTTCTCCATTGGCCCCCATGGCGTATGCGCACCAGCCTCCATACTGAGGTTCATAAGCAGAAGGCTTTGCCTTAAACAGTTCCTTATTTTGCGCCGATGCAAAATGATACGTTACGCCCTGATGAAATAATGAATTAACCTTGCTTCCTTTCACTGCTTTGTGCTGTGTTTGATAGGCTACAGGGTCGTACCCGTCAAGGGCAATTGCCGGGCCCGTAAGGTTAAAATGAGCTTTTCGGGTTTCTGTCTGAGCGTGTGCCGCAAACGTAAAAACTGCTATTGCCAGGACCAGGGAAAGAATCTTTTTCATTGTTATAAATTGCTTTTCGGTAGTATAGACGGTGGCAAGCAAAATTCCTTACACTTCCCACACATTAATTACAAATCATTTTCAGAATATTTGCGGATGAATTTACTTTTCTCTCCTTTGAACCTCAAAAGCATTACGCTTAAGAACCGCATTGTGGTATCGCCCATGTGCCAGTACTCTTCTAAAGATGGCTTTGCCAACGACTGGCATCTTGTTCACCTCGGCAGCCGCGCTATTGGGGGTGCGGCCCTCATCATCCAGGAAGCATCCGCGGTATCACCGGAGGGGCGCATCACCTACGGGGATATGGGAATATGGAAAGACGAGCACATTCAAAAACTGCAACAGATCACTGCTTTTATCCATGCCAATGACTCCATTGCGGGAATTCAACTAGCACATGCCGGCAGAAAAGCCAGTTGTGAAAAGCCCTGGCTGGGCGGGCACCAGATCACTTCCGGGGAGCATCACTGGCAAACAGTAGCTCCTTCTCCCATTCCTTTTCGCGAAGGGGATATGGTGCCGCATGAATTGACCGTGGCAGAAATAGATGCCACTGTCGAAGATTTTAAACAGGCAGCCATAAGAGCTTTGAAAGCAGGCTACCAGCTAATAGAAATACATGCCGCGCATGGTTACCTCATTAATGAGTTTTTATCTCCCTTAAGCAATACAAGAACCGATGAATATGGCGGCAGCTTTGCAAACAGGATAAAATTTTTGCTGCGGATCGTTGAAGCAGTGCAGAGCGTATGGCCTGCGACCCTGCCCTTATTTGTACGCATTTCTGCTACAGATTGGGTTGAGGGAGGTTGGACGATAGAAGACTCTATTCAACTCGCCCGAATCTTAAAAGAAAAAGGTGTCGACGCTGTAGATGCTTCATCCGGTGGTTCTGTTCCTTATGCAAAAATTCCAGCAGCGCCAGGCTACCAGGTACATCTCGCCGAGGCCATCAAACAGCAAACGGGCATGCTTACTGCTGCTGTGGGCATCATCGTGAATGCAAAGCAGGCGGAAGAAATATTGCAGCAACAACAGGCTGACCTTATTGTAATGGCGCGTGAGCATTTGCGCGATCCATATTTCGCTTTGCATGCAGCGAGGGAGTTAGGGGAGGATGTGGGGTGGCCGGTTCAGTATGAGAGGGCTAAGAGATAAGTATATGCTGACTTTCAATAAGAAATATTTTGTCTTTGCTATAATCTTTTTTGTAACAGAAGTCCTGATTGCGTTATATGTAAATGACGCGATCATCCGGCCTTATGTTGGCGACTACCTCGTCGTAATGCTCATCTATTGCGCTGTAAAAACTTTTATAAGAGTATCTCCGTTGAAGGTGGCTATTGGCGTGCTGCTGTTTGCGTATCTCATCGAAGTGTTGCAATATTTTCATATTGTAGATATATTAGGGCTTCAGAATAACACTATTGCCAGAACGGTGATTGGTTATGGTTTTAATTGGATAGATATGCTTGCATATACGCTGGGAGTGATAACAATAGTTATCCTTGAAAGGCTACGAATAAAGAAGGCTTTTTAAGCTGCCAGGTATATTTTCTATTTTCTAAAAAAAAATATTCCGATGGGAATGCTCACTATCCCTTGCAGCGGACCTAATATCACATTAAAACTCCGATAATACTCAATAAGTGACATTGACGACCTGTAAGACAAAATGATCGCAAACAATACAAGAAAATAGAATAGAGAAATATAAAAAGATAAGAGAAAAAACATTTTGTCGATTGTCCTTTTTTCAGAAGGGTTATTTACCTGATAAAAATAAACGCCCAGAATCAATGAGAGCGTGGGGAGAATATTAGGCAACAGCCATCCCCAGGCATCATTGATTATATTATCAAATCTGCCCGTAAAAGTTAATGTAAACCATAGCAGGAGTAATGCACAGCAACACAGCACCCATAAAATCATAAGTCTTTTTTGGGCGGTTTGGTATAGTATTTCACCGTTCATTGAGGGCATTGTATATTTTCGATTTATTCAGGTGCTGGTTTAAGGTAAGGTTATGATCGAGAAATGCTTTAGTGGTAAGATTTTCCGGTTGTTTATAATTATAAACAAGCACAGCGCATTGAGTGGAAAATTTAAAAGGCGCCATACGCAAGTCCTCAGGCAGGGAGATGTATCCATTTTCCCAGCTTTGAACCTCAGCGAAGCCCGGTGGCTGACCAGAAGTTTGTTGAAACGATGAAGAGATTATAAACACAAAACATCGGTAATAATCCGGTGAGGAAAAAAGGAAGTTGTTCCACCACGACTGAGTAAATAGACGGTATTTTCTCGATTGATCTTTTTCAATCGTCCATCTCTGGTCTTCAGGAAATGGTGAGCCATCATCCCGTATTCGCTCAAAAGATGTTACCACAGCAAATCCTCCTCCCTGAAAATAATAGTAACCAAAATCCTGGTAACCTGCAGTTCTGAGAGCCCCTGATATCTTTTTGTCAACATCACCATAAGTTCTGCAGAGCCTGAATAAATTACTGTCTAATACTCCCTTAACAGAAGGTTTAGGAGGCACGATTGGAAAATATGCTTTCCCTTGCAGTGGCTCAAGTTGACCACATGTAGCACAACCTGTTAAAATTGCAGTGCCTAATACGAAGAGACAAAGTAGTACAGAACTTTTCATTACAACTGTAAGCTATATTTCAAACTATTAATCTTTTACCGTTTTTTAACCCTTTTTTCGCTGATTATATAGACCATCTACAGCTGTGGTGGAAAGGCTGGGAAAAGAAGCTAAATAGGGTAAAAACGCCCTTTCCTTATCAACATAAATAATATATTTTGCTTACAGTTTATAGTTCATCTAATGTTTAATAGTAGAAACAACATATTAAAAGATAATGCCGGTTTAATACTTACAGGAGTTATTGTTGTCTGGTATCTAATTGCGGCTGGTATAGATTATTTATGGCTTTCTGGTACCAAATTTTCAAATTTAATTTTTTTGCAGAAAGCATATCTTGGAATGAAACCTATAGGGCTTCCATTACCTGAGACG
This sequence comes from Chitinophagaceae bacterium, assembly GCA_049689695.1. Lineage (GTDB taxonomy): Bacteria > Bacteroidota > Bacteroidia > Chitinophagales > Chitinophagaceae > DASPKM01. The sequence continues at coordinate 4,076 of JBAVMD010000442.1, forward strand.
GGAATTCTCCTGTTTTTACTGGGGCTGATACCGGTGATAATAATTTTTATATTACTCGAGAAAAAGATTCCGAGAAAGCAAACATTCAGGTATATCCTGGGCGTTATTGGAGTTTCATTTGCAATTTTCTTTCTGTTAATACCTATACTTGTGGCCGGGGAAGTGGCTTATATTGTTCTTATTGATAAGTTCTGTACCTGGGTTTCATGGCTAACCTGGATAAAAGATGTAACGGATCTCTTTACATTTGAGGCCGACATTCAGACATCTGTTATTAAGAACCCAATAACAGTCGATATGAGTCTAGGCGGATTTCTTGCCTTGTATATCGGGATACCAAGAATTAGAAAGAAGTTAAACGTATAGCCAGGGTATTCTTTATAAAAACCACCACATGAAAACCATTATCGTATTTCTAATACTAATGCCCTTTGTTGCATCCAGCCAATCCAACAAAACCGGATGGGAAAGGTATCATGTCTTTGGTAATATCCGGGAAATAAAAAGTACGCTCTATCCTGCAATTGTTAAGAATGGCAGCATTGAACCTGATCTGTCAAAAGCAATCCATTCTGAAGATCATTCGTTTGACACTGCAGGTTTTGTTACAGAGCACTATGCTGAAACAAATGGCAGGCTTTATATTAGTGTATACCGGGCAAACAGCGATGATATTCTTTATACACTCCATCCTGCTAATAGTTACACCGGAGATCTGGACACTTTTTATTACAGGAATGGGCTTGCAGACAGCATGATTACAAAAGACCGGGACGGCACTGTTCACCGCACAGCCAAATTAAAGACCGATGCAAATGGCGCTATTACGGAATGGATCAGGCGTGATGCCAGGGGTAGTCTGCAGGAAATACAAAACCGTGAATATAAGAATGGCGTTTGTATATATGAGTCAGTAAAAGATGGCGCTGGTAATACCGTAAGAAAAATGCAGACACAGCTTGACGATGCAGGCCGGGCGAAAATATTCAGAATATTTAACGATAAGGAAGAATTGTATTATGCCAGGCTTGAGTATATTGAGTTTGATGAATTCAATAACTGGACAAAGTCAATTGAATATAATAAGGAAGGAAAGGCCGTGAGAGTAACTAAACGGTGGTTTTTGTATTACGGGCAAAAGAAATAATTAATTTTACTGAATGCTATTATACTCTTCATCAGTTACAGGTTGCAGCCATACTACTGCACCTCTTTGAGTATTTGTTATGGCGACCTGAATAAATTTCTGATCATGGCTTGCCCCATGCCAGTGCAAAACATTGGGCGGGCATTTAACCACATCGCCTTTGCGCAAAATTCTTTTAGGGCTACCTTTTTCCTGGTAATAACCAACTCCGTCGGTCACCAACAGAATTTGCCCGCCAGGATGCAGATGCCAGTTCGATCTTGCGCCTGGTTCAAAGGTTACATTTCCAACCTGAATATTATTGCTGCTATCTGTTGTTATTAATTGTTGAAGCCATGCATTGCCTGTAAAATTATTGTTCGTGATCTTTTCACCTGTCGGGAAAATTGTTTCAGCAACATCCTGCTCTGCTGCCTTGTTTGTTGCAGATGCTTTGTCTTGTGGTTGTTTAAGAACAGTTTGCAATGCCTGGCTGGCAGCGATCCCTTCTTTTGAACCAACTTCGGAATGGATAATGGATACAAGCTGAGTAAGCTGTGCTGCTGAAAGCCCATTGTACATACCAACGCCAAAATGAGAACGTAATTGGTTCTCTACGCCACCAAGTGCAGCAAGGGCAGCAATGGTAGCTAATTCACGGGTCTTCCAGTCAAGGTTATCACGGCCAAAGATGTCTCCAAACAAATGGTCCTTGAGGAATTGATCAATTGCGGGAGCAAACTCATACACTTCACCTTTTACAGTCCGCCCAACCAATTTTGTCCGGTTGTCTTCACCTGATGGCGACTTCGTTTTATTCCCGGTTACAGGGGTAGGCAATTTGCCAACAGCATCTGTTATTCCCTTTTGCTTACGTTCCTTTAGCACCGTCATGAAAGTTTGAAGCGCATTAAGGCTGCGCGGAAATCCGGCGTAGGCGTATAGCTGTACTAAAACTTCTTTGATTTCATTGATGGTTAATCCGGCATCCAGGCCCTCACTCAAAGCTTTTTGTAATTGTACCAGGTCGCCCTTTGCGGTGAAAGCTGAAATAGTAACTATACTTTGCTGCTTTTTATCTAAAGCCTCAGTCTTGTTCACCGGTTGTTGCGCATGCGCGTCTTTGGCGAGGCAGGAAACAACAAAACCGAGCATCAGCAATATCTTTATTGGTCTCATGAATAATTGTTAGTGATTAATCTAAAACAAATGCAAGTGATTATTCTAACGGTCTATCATTTTTTGCGCTTGTTCACTATACCGGGTGCCTTGAACTTCAATCTCAGAAACTGCATCATTGATCTCTTTTAGATCTCCACTGCTTAGTGCAACCTCCGCTGATGCAAGATTTTCTTCCAGGCGGTGCAGTTTTGTTGTGCCTGGAATAGGAACGATCCACGGCTTTTGCGCCAACAACCATGCAAGCGCTACCTGAGCGGCGGTAGCATTTTTTTCTTTAGCTATCTTTCCAAGCAGATCAACCAACACCTGGTTGGCTTTCCGGTTCTCTTCTGAAAAGCGGGGAACAGTGTTCCTGAAATCTACCTTGTCAAATGTTGTGTTCTCGTCGATCTTGCCTGTAAGAAAACCTTTACCCAGCGGACTAAATGGAACAAAGCCAATGCCTAATTCTTCCAGTGTTGGCAATATTTCCTGCTCAGGTTCACGCCACCATAGCGAGTATTCGCTTTGCAGTGCAGTTACGGGCTGAACAGCGTGTGCTTTGCGAATGGTTTGAACACCGGCTTCTGACAAACCGAAGTGCTTTACCTTTCCTTCTTTGATCAGCTCTTTTACAGTGCCTGCAACATCTTCAATGGGAACATCGGGATCTACACGGTGCTGGTAAAACAAATCGATCACATCTGTTTTCAACCGGGTAAGAGCTGCTTCTGCAACGGCCCTTATGTTTTCAGGGCGACTATCTAATCCTAATGGTGTTTTGCCTTCTTTAAAGCCGAACTTTGTTGCAATCACTGCCTGCTCGCGAAAGGGCTGCAGCGCTTCGCCAAGCAACTCTTCATTTATAAATGGTCCGTATGCTTCAGCGGTATCAAAGAAAGTAACCCCGCGTTCAAAAGCTGTACGAATTAAATGGATGGCATCTTTTTTTTCCGTTGCCGGTCCATAACCAAAGCTCAATCCCATACAGCCGAGGCCAATGGCCGAAACTTCTAAACCGGTTGTGCCTAATATTCTTTTTTGCATTATGATTGTTTGAAATACCTTATCGTTTGTTTGCTGCACAAAGGTCGCTGTAAAAACTGCCTGTATGGTATACAGATTACGGGTTTATCTACCAATGTTACTGATGCAGTGGGGCTGCCGGGTAAGAAATCATCGGAATGTATAGATAACTCCGGGCATAATTTGCCGGTGATTATACTGCAAATTAAAGCTCACGGTATTTTTGCGCTGGTTTGGAGCCTTTATCTTCGCATACCGGTGGTAATTGTTCACAACCAGTCTGCCGCATAAATATCCTAAAACAGCTCCTGATACAACATCCGTTAGCCAATGCCGGTTTTCTGTGATCCTGCTCAATCCAATCAGGCTCGCAGCAGAATAGGAAAGAATGCCAACCAACGGTCTGTCCTTATATTCCAGCGCATACACTGTTGCAGCAGCAAAAGCAAGTGTAGTATGCCCTGAAGGAAATGAGCTGTTTGTTTGTTTACCATTTGCATCACGTGGCGACTTATAAAAAGGTCCACGGAAACTGGGTTCCGCCTCAACTTTTGTTGAATCCGTAAAAAAAGGCCGTTGCCTGCCTGTTAAAAATTTAATCACGCTCTCCACACCTACTGCAGTTATGTATGCCTGTGATGCCAGCAGCGTGGTTGTCTGCATTTTCTTGTTATTGAAAATAAAACCATAAGCGCCCAACGCACCAAGCGTATATGCTTCATACGGGCCGCCAAGATTGGTAATCTGCTTGCTTACCTTCTGCAAACCCGTACTTCGTTCACGCACATCCACGGCAAACCGCTGAACTGGTTCGTCAGCAAAAGAAAGGGCTCCTATTACCAATGCAAATTTGCCCACCTTACCCCATTCTTTTCCTGTCATCTTAAAAGGCTTGGTGAAAGCCTGCTTATAATCGCTTCCGAGCAATATGAAGTAAGATGAAAAAGTAATTTTTGTTGCTTCGTTGTACGCACCCCTGTTTATATTATTGTCCTGTCCTCCTGCACTGTCGGTTTTTTTGCTAAGGCTATCCAGCTTCTTTATCAATGTATCAGGTTGCTGGCTGAATGAAGCATTGGAAGCAAACAGGCTAATGCCGAATATCAACAGCACAATTTTCTTTATCATTTCTTCAGGATTATTTTTTTGATTCTGTGTACAACCAGTAATCTAAAAAGCATGCCGTATCAGGAAAGAAGTTTTCAGGCACATCAAACACACTGTATGTTACTCCACAATTCTGAATAAAATTTGAAGTGTGGAGCTTAGTCTTCATTTAACCCGCAATGCTTACGCAACGGAATCATGCTTCCGGCGACTAATCAATTTCTGCAATAAGAAATACAACAGCACCCAACCAAAACCCAGGCAAAAACCAGCCAATACATCGCTTGCATAATGATAGCGCAATACAATCCGGCTGATGCCGATGCATAATGAAAAGAGGACAAGGAAGGATGCAATCACTATTTTCCATGCTTTGCTGAGATGCGACTTCCATACCAGCCAGATCACCACGCAGCAGAACACAAAGGAAGATAAAGCATGCCCGCTGGGAAAACTGTAATTCGTCATCTCTCTGAACAATGGGAGTTCAGGCCGTTCTCTTGCAAACACGCGCTTTAATCCAAACATGAGCAGGGTGCTGGTAATGCTAAGCAATGCGATATGTATAGCATCTGCCTTGCGACGCTTGTAAAGAAGAATAAGAATTATTATGACGTAGGCAGGCAAAAAGAATGCTGTGGACCCGAAGAAAGTAATGAACTTAAAAACTGAGATCAATGCAGGCGAGCTATTCGATTTAAGAAAATCAAATGCATGCGTATCAAACCAGTCTTCATTTTCCAGCACTATTTCGTGC
>JBAVMD010000443.1:0-1663 GCA_049689695.1 Chitinophagaceae bacterium
ACCTCGGCCAGATCGCTAACCTCAGGCAGCCTGATAAACTCATTACAGCCTTGTGCTTTCCGGCACAAGGCTGTTTTCATTTATTATCTTGCACAAAAGGCATCATCAAAGCAAAGTATACACTTAAAAAACACGAACGGCTTAAAAGCCGCAAACTCCTGGATCAATTGTTCCGGGGAGGTAATAATTTCTTCCTGTATCCTATCAAAGTATATTATCAATCAACAGCATCGCCAATAAATGCACCGGTGCAGGCCGGCTTTGGTGTATCAGCCCGTGTTTTTAAAAAGGCTGTTGACCGCAACAGGATCAAACGATTGATGCGCGAAGCGTACCGCCTTCAGAAACCTGCGCTGCTTGAGATGATCGGGCCACGCCAGGAGAAACTGGCAGTGTTTTTTTTATACGTAGGCAAAGAGGTTCCGGAATATGAAACGGTGAAAGAGAAATTGCTTAGCGTAATAGAAAGATTATCCAGGTCTGTTAACCAAATTTCGTAGTACCCGCAATGAAGTTTGGGGCAACTACACCCGCTTTATTTTTCTTTAGAAATTATCTTCGAAAATCACGTGAGGGAATTTTTTATTCTCTTCACTACCCCTAACATAAGCAGCAACCCCTATCTCGTAATCCGTGCAATTATTGCCGGTCTGGCTTTCTATTTTGTAAACCTTTATTTAAACCTTATTTATGAACAAGACTAAGCAATTGTCTATTTCCGTGCGTGCAAACCGCTTCCTTCTCAAATTGGTCACGTCCTCGATGCCGGTACTGGCACATCTTGAGGCCCTGTTGCGTACAAAGATCTATACAAAAGAATTCGATTACCGGGAAGAGGATGTATACATATCTTCTTTTATGAAATCAGGTACAACACTGATGCAAATGATGGTGTACCAGTTGCTCACAGATGGCGATATGAGCTTTAAACACATTTACGATGTATCTCCCTGGCTTGAGCAGGCAGTTGACCGCAATAGAAATATGCGCAAGTTGCCATCGCCAAGAATATTTAAAACCCATGCTGACTATAAATATTTTCCCCGCCAGGCAAAGGGTAAAATAATTTATGTTGTGCGCAATGGTATGGACGTAGCCGTTTCCATGTACCATCATTATAAAGACCTTGAATTACTCGACATGGATTTTAACGGCTTCCTGAATAATATTTTCAAATACAAATCATGGTTTGTGCATGTTGAGGATTGGCTGAAAAATAAAAAGGACCTCGATATATTTTATGTGAAGTATGAAGACATCACACAGAACCCACGAAAAACAATTGAAGCATTGTGTGCCTACCTCGGCATAAATCCATCAGAGGAAGTGATCCAGCGTACCATAGAGCGTTGCAGCTTTGAGTTCATGAAGCAGCACCAGGAAAAATTCGGAGCACGCAGGCCAGGGGAAGATCGCCGCAAATATGATCAGTTCATCCGCAAAGGTGAATCAGATAAAGGACAACAACAGTTCAACGACGATCAGAAAGAATGGTTCTATTCACTTTACGACAAGCACCTGGGAAAATATAACCTGGGATATAAATTTTCTCAAAAACCGGCCAATGCAGTAAATTCATTTGATCACGAAAATCAACCAGCGGTCTGATCCCGCGTCTGATCCCACGTCTGATCCTCGATCTGACATGAAAGATGCTTGCTAC
>JBAVMD010000444.1:0-2912 GCA_049689695.1 Chitinophagaceae bacterium
CCCTATCTCTGCTTTTAAATTTTCAACGGCTCCGTGCAAGCTGCTAAGATCGCTGCGTTGCTCAAATATTTGTTGTTCTTCCATGCTGTTATTGATGTTTGTAAAAATCTTCGGTTTGTTTATGAAATTCCATGAGCTCCCTTTCACTTACACGGGGCATGTCCTGCATCATTTTCGCCTGGTACATCAGTTTCTGTAATTTTTCTTTTTCATAGCCGCTCTTGTAAGCAAGAACAGTTATAAATTTTTCATCCATTACGGAGGTTGGAATATTATAACGGTTCCGGATATGGTCCATCAGGTGCGCCGTCATCTTTACGCCCAGGTTCTTGTTGTCGCGGTATTGATAATACAATCGCCCGATGGTCTTTACAAAATCCAGTGAAGAGTTCCGTAATGGCTGTACCACAGGAATAATGCGCTGTTTTCTTTTCGATTCAAAAAGGTAGATGAGCAGGAAGATGAACAGCACCAGCCAGAAAGCCCATCGCAATCCATCATTGCCCATGATCACCTGGAACGAACTGAAATTCCTGTTGCCATAACGGAAATAGTCATCCCATTCAATGTGGTTTACAGACATTGGCAGATAAGAGAACACATTGTTATAATATTCATTATTGTTCTTGTGCAGCAGGAAAAAATTGGAGAGTGCAATGGGCACTGCGTGCATCACTATGCTGCCGCCATTGTCGTAGGAATATCGTATAAAATTTGCGCGGCCCTGCACATCGCGCCCCAGCACTTCTGCGCGGGAAGTATCGTATGATGAAAAGAAGCCGTACACAGACGCGCCGGGATAAGTGAATTTCAGCGAATCTTTATCGATGGGGTTGTATACTGCGAGCCTTAACGAATCTTCCTCCATGTAATATTGCGTAACCTTCAGCTTCATGGGGTCTTCAAACTCTTCTCCCCAGGAAAAAGCGGAAATAAAAATGTGATTGCCTTTGTTGGCAAAGTCTATGAGGGCATCGTATTCTTTTTCATTAGGAAAAAAATAGGGAGAGAGCACAATGTAAAGCGCGGGAGACCGCCGCTCGCTGCTTTCAGTAGAGTAATAAGAAAAACTGCCCGTGAACGATTTATAGCTGGAAGGTGAAAGCTTATTTATATCTACATACGCATTGGGAAAAACATAGTTCAGATTTTCCTTTGCCACATAAGTGCCGTAAGGCAGTTTGTCTACCCGCCGAAGGGTAACACGTTCATTCAGCTTTTTCTTTGCCGTTGCCGTTTTAGAGCCAAAAATGGCAAGGCACAAGGCACAAGTTACAAGAAGCAAGGAAAGAGGAAAAGATACAAGCCGTGAGCGTTGTTCACGCCTTGCCTTGCTTCTTGTCCCTTGTCCCTTGTCCCTTGTCCCTTGTGACCTCATATTGAGTTTTTAAATTCCATGAACTCTGTCTTCAGGTATTCGTACTGATCACCCTTGATGTCGAATTCACCGTACCAAACGTACTCATAGGCACGCGTGAGCAGCAGGAATTTCTTTTTCAATGGATGGCCGCCCATGGCGTTCACATAATCCCAGTTTGTTTTTTTTGCATCGAGTTTGATCAGCTGGCGCGCATCCATGTCCTTCAATATTTTCCTGTAGCGGTAACGAACGGCCAGCCTGAATTTGCCCTGCTGTTCAGCCGATGCGATCAATTCATCGAGATTGTCTTCTTCTGATAGTGCACGTTCTTCTTCGGTGTCATATTTTCTGGAGCCGCCGGTAAGGAACAGGTTATTGGACATCGCGATCTTTACAATGGCAAACAACAGTACGCCCGCCATTAATACAATGAGCAATACTTCGAACCATTTTTGCGAAAGCAGCCTGCCGAACCAGGAAGGCTCTTCATCCTCTTTCTTCTTTTTTTCCTTTACCCAATATGCAGGATCGTTGGCGTATTCAAAATCCTTATCGCGCCGCAGTTCAATAACAACGGAATCCGGCACCCGCCTGAAAATAACAGTATCACGGGGATAGGGATTGCCTACGTCTGCAGTTTCCGCTGTTGCATACTCATCTTCAACGGGGGGAGATACAGTTACAGTATCCATCATTGTAATAACCGTATCCTCTTCTGTTTGCGCATAAGCGCAAAGCTGCAAGAGGACCCCTGCAAGTATCCCTATCACTTTAAACGCACTCATTATCCCCTTCATGTTGCAGGATTGGGGGTTTTTGAAAGCCTTTTCTGAAGCCTGATGGGATAGATCACGAAATACCAGATTATGAATGTTGCAGATGCGAGCAAGATAAACATACTTAGCCACACAGGCATGGATGTAAGCCGCGTAATAAACCCTTCCAGGAAGGCGGCGGCTATGAATATGGGCACAAGGCCGATCATGAATTTTATACCGTCTTTGCCCCCCTGCTTAAGGGAATCTATCCGCTTGTGCGTGCCGGGGAACAGGATGCTGTTGCCGAGTATGAGCCCGGCAGCTCCTGAAATAATAATGGCGGATATTTCCAATGTGCCGTGTATCCAGATCACCAGTACCGAGTTGAAGCCCAGCCCTTTGGCGAAGAACATATATTGAAATGCGCCCACCATTACGCCATTGCGGAACAGCACCCAAACGGTGCCCAGGGAAAGGGCGATGCCCAGCACAAAGCAGGTAAATGCCACCTTGATGTTATTGAAGGCTATGTAAAAGAACATGCTCAGGCGGTCTTCGTTTTTATACACGCCGAAGGGATCACCCTTTGCGATGTTCTCTTCGGTCATATCCACATACTGGTCGCCCAGTACGCCCCGCACAAAAGATTCATCGTTGGCCGAGGAAAATGCCGCCATCAGGGCAAAAGAGGTAAATATGATAAAGGAATAGAGTAAAGTATGATGGTTTCTGCGAACAATGAGCGGCAACTCCGTTTTCCAGAACCGCACAATGCGTGAAGACTCCTACTTTTT
>JBAVMD010000445.1:0-2582 GCA_049689695.1 Chitinophagaceae bacterium
CTTCTTTGCCAGCGTAGACACTACTGCAAGGCGTGGATTCACTTTGTGCGAGAAGTATTGCGTTTTATCAACGCGCAGCGATCCGACCATTTTCAATTTTTCTTCAAACAGTTTTTTCGTTGCCTGCACAAAAGCGCCATAGCTGTAATAATTCAGCACTTCATCTTTTTTCTTCGGATCGGTATAAGAATCAGGATTCACATAGCTGTTACCATCGGGATGAATAATGAAATTGCGGTAATTGAAACCAGTAAGCACCTGTATGCCTTTGATGAAAGCAGACCAGTCATACTGACCTTCAGCGTGCACAAATCCGGTGTTCATGATAAGCGCAGATCCCGTATCCCAGTTGTTGATGTGCGTTAGTTCCTGCAATTTCCTGTTGAAGGTTGCAGTGCCTGGCTGATAACGGCCTGCGTCTGCTGCTATCCTGGCGGCGGCATGCGCCTGTGCATTTGCTGTACCTGCATTGATGGCCGATTGATAGGCTGTACGGTAATCTGCCAGCCATACATTGTCTGATTTGAATGCGCGGTCCATGTTCTCGCCTGTTGGCCGCAGATTATAAGAATCGCCTGTATGTTCTTTCGTATAATAAGCGCGCAGGAAGAACTGCTCGCCTTTGAAATCGATCACATGCTGCTGTATCTGCAAGCCATCGAGCCTGATGCGGTTTCCCCGCTGGTATTGATTGCTCGCCTGGCCGAAGCGGTATGAATAAGAAAGTTCTTTTGTAGCGCCAACCTTGTAATAGATGCCGGCATCCACTTTCATATTTTTTAACGAGTAATCCGTGATCTCCTGTTCCAGGTAACCGGTACGTGCTATGATATAGTTCTTTCCGTTCAGCGTGACATTCCTGCGGTTGCTGCTCTCATTGCCGTAGCCGTTGATAGGATCTTTGGCAGGATTGTCACTGCCCGTTAAGCCGGTAGAAACATTGGCATTGGAATTAAGATCACGAAGATTATTCGCAACCCAATCATATCCACGTGAATATCCGGCATTGATCTTAAGCGCGAGCTTATTATTCAAAACTTTCGCGAAGCGTATAGCTGTTTCCGTGTACAAACTTGGTTGATAGTCCTTGTTGTCCACATGATTCACGCCTGTTTTCTGGTAAATGCTGAGGCCAGGATATTTGAATGGACTTTTTGTTTTGAGGTTCGCAATACCGCTGATGGCATTCAATCCGTAAATAGCAGAAGCTGCGCCGGGTATTAATTCCACGCTTTCGATGTCCAACTCAGTTGGGCCAACAGCATTAGCAACAGGAGCGCCAATGCCGGGCGATATGTTATCAACTCCGTCCACCATTTGTAAAAAACGGGAATTGGTGGTGCCGCTGAAACCTCTTGTATTGGGAACTTTGTATCCCATGCTCAACGTGGTCATCTGCACACCTTTTACATTCTCCAGCGCATCGAAGAATGTAGGTGCTGCACTTTGCCGGATAGCTTTGATGTCGAGCTTTTCAATGCTCACCGGTGATTTAAGAATACTTTCTCTTACTCTCGATGCAGATACCACTACCTGCTCTATCAAAACATTTTCAGAATTAAGATTGATGGCAATTCCTTTGGTATTGTTCTCCACAAGAAACTCTTGTGTTTTATACCCGATAGAAGAAACAACCAACACAATGGGAAGCTTTACTGAAGTTTTAAGTTGAAAGCTTCCATCGTGCCGGGCTGTTGTTGCCGTTTTAGTTCCTTTGATGCTTATGGTAGCGGCTTCGAGATTTTCTTTATTAGCGCCGTCTTCAATTTTTCCTGAAATAATATAAGACTCCTGTGCGAACGTTCCTGTTACTAAAAATAAGCTGAACAAAAGCAGTCGTATAGGATGTTTAAATAGGGGGCGAAAAACACTTCGCCGGGATGAAAGAATTTGTTTCATAGCAAGGTTTATTTGGTTGTTTTTTTGCGCGCATCTATATTATGAATATAGAAAAGCCTTATGGCATGAACGTTCCTGTACCTGTTGCCTGCACCCAGTTGCACAAATTGATTCATGTATCCAAACTGCAGGTTCGCATGTGAACTGGTGTGATAGGCAAAACCCGTAAAAAAGCGGTTTTGGTCGAAATAATTGTAAACGACTTCTTTTCCAAAATTTATGTGCACTTCATCAGTGACTATCCATGAAAAAGTTCCACGCGCAAATGCATTTTTGCTCAGTGGGCCAGTCATGAAAAAGTTATAGCGCAGCTTGTAATTAAAGTTGTGCCCTTCCGCGAGTTCGTTATTGTTCAGAATCTTGCGCCTGAACCTTTCTTCCAGCCTTAAGTATTGCATCAGGCGGATCTTCGTATATTTTGTATGCCATTGCACCTGCTGCCAGGGACGATGTTCTGGTTGTGAAACATTGGTATGATTATCTGCAGGGAAATGGTTCACGTAGGCATAGCCCGCAGTCAATTTTGTATTATCGTTCAGGTAATACGTCAAACCAAGACGTGCAATTCCCGTAGAAAGATCATGCGTGAAATCTTCTTTGGTGCGCAGGTGAAAATCTGCCCACAAGCCCCACTTATCAGAAAACCTTGTCTGGTTGAAATATGCGAACCACATCTGCTGCAC
>JBAVMD010000446.1:0-6185 GCA_049689695.1 Chitinophagaceae bacterium
ATCTTAAAAAATCCTAACAGATCCTGATGATCCGCGTTCCGGTTTCCTATTTACACACACTCGCAAAATACATATCCACTACTTTCTTAATCGCTATATACATATCCGCTTTTCTTTCAGTAAGCAGGTTGCGTGTGAAGATGATACATGCATAGCCGCGGCAATAATCAACATACGGCCACGTACCGAATAACCCCGGGCTGCTCACAACCGCAGTTTTACCATCGGGCGCTGTTTCTTGCAGCCAGACACCAAGTCCGTAATTAAAACCTTGCGCTGCTTCGGGCGTAGACTTCATCATAGCTTGCGTAGCCTGCGGCTCCATCATTTTTTCAACTGATGCCTTGGATAAAACGCGCTTACCCTTGTAGATGCCTTTGTTCAGCATCATAATGAGAAAGTTCATATAATCACCTGCGGTTGACCATGCGCCTCCCGAAGGGTTGGCAACAGCCGCATTCTTTTCAAAAGTTGTGGCCTGCATAGCCAGCGGCCGCACAATTCGCTCCTGAAAAAGCTCTTCGAATTTTCTACCCGAGATCACTTCAAGAATATGGGCCGCAATGTTCAAGCCTGTATTGCCATACCTGAATTCCGTTCCCGGTTCGGCAACCTTGTCCTTGTCTTTCGCAAAATCATAGACCTCTTCTTTCAACGCATTGTATTTACCCCGTTGCACCATTGCAACCAGCCGGAAAGGGTCTTGTTTTAAACCAAGCGTATGAGAGAGGCAGTGCTTTACCAGGATATTGCCTTTCCCGTATTTCGTGAAAATGGGCAGAAATTTACCGATGCTGTCTTCCAGTGATAGTTTTCCCTCATCAACAAAGGTCATTACGAGGGCCGCGGTATACCATTTGCTGCAAGATGCAATACGTTCCTGGCTCATGGAGGTCATGTCGCCCATGGCATTTTCATAAACGATCTTGCCGCTTTTATACACCAGGGTCACCACATCCTTACCCAGAGCTTGCTGATTTCTTTTGAGAGCGAGATCTATCTCCGGATAGCCGGTCTGGGCCAGCAAAGGCTGAAATAATAACAGGAATAGCGTAAAAAAGCTGAAATACAGACGGATCGGGTTGGTTTTAAATGACATAAATGCCGGTTTTTGAGGCTGGATTGTGATTTGAGAATAAGCAACTAAGTTATCTGAAAAGGATATAAACCTATAGTTGGATTTGTTAAAGATTTGGTTGCTTATATCCCGGATTTCAGAGACTGGCGCTACAAAATAAAAGCTATGAACCTAAACAATTTTACCATCAAGGCGCAGGAAGCCATCGCTCAATCGCAGCAGTTTGCGTTTAACACCGGTAACCCGTCCATCGAAACGGAACACCTGTTAAAAGCATTGCTTACTGATGATGATTCACCGATAGAATTCCTGCTCAAAAAAAATAATGTAAACGTCAGCTTTGTTGAATCCAAGCTCGACGAAAGCATCGCACGACTTCCTAAAGTTCAGGGAGGCGAGCCCGCACAATCCATTGGCCGTGATGCCAATAATGTGATCCTTCGTGCAGGCGCCACGGTCAAGACCTTTGGCGATGAGTTTGTGAGCGTGGAGCATTTGCTGCTGGCAATGGTGCAGGGCAGCGACAATACCGCAAAAATATTGAAGGATGCAGGCCTTACTGAAAAAGGACTCATCGCGGCTATTAAAGAATTGCGCAAAGGCTCTACTGTATCCTCTCAAACACAGGAAACGCAGTACAATGTACTTAGCAAGTACGGCCGCAATCTGAATGAAATGGCGCGGGAGGGCAAGCTCGACCCGGTGATCGGTCGCGACGAAGAGATCCGCAGAACGCTGCACATACTTTCGCGCCGTTCAAAGAACAACCCGCTTTTGGTGGGTGAGCCCGGCGTTGGTAAAACTGCTATAGCCGAAGGATTGGCGCATCGAATTGTAAACGGCGATGTGCCGGAGAATCTCAAGAGTAAAGTGATCTACACGCTGGACATGGGCCAGTTGATCGCCGGTGCAAAATACAAAGGTGAATTTGAAGAAAGATTGAAGGCGGTGATCAAGGAAGTATCAACGAGCGACGGCGAGATCATTTTATTTATCGATGAGATACATACGCTGGTTGGTGCTGGCGGTGGTGAAGGCGCCATGGATGCCGCAAACATTCTTAAGCCTGCTTTGGCAAGGGGGGAATTGAGGGCCATCGGCGCTACTACGCTCAATGAATATCAGAAATATATTGAAAAAGATAAGGCGCTCGAACGCCGCTTTCAGAAAGTGATGATCGAGGAGCCGAGCGAGGAAGATGCTATATCCATTTTGCGCGGGTTGAAAGATCGTTACGAAACGCATCACCATGTGCGCATCAAGGATGAAGCGATCATTGCAGCGGTTGAATTATCGCATCGATACGTAACCGATCGCTTTTTGCCAGACAAAGCTATTGATCTGATAGACGAAAGCGCTGCTAAGCTTAGGCTCGAGATGAACTCTATGCCCGAAGAGCTGGATGAACTGGAGCGAAGGATACGTCAATTGGAGATTGAGCGTGAAGCCATCAAACGTGAGAACGATGAAGGCAAATTGAAAGAGCTGAATACAGAGATCGCTAATCTTGCTGTGCAGCGCGACACTTTAAAGGCCAAGTGGCAGCAGGAGAAAGAGTTGGTTGATAAAATACAGAACGCCAAGGCCGAAATTGAAAGCCTCAAGAGCGAAGCGGAACGTGCTGAGCGTGAGGGTGATTACGGAAAGGTTGCCGAGATCCGCTACGGCCGCGTTAAGGAAAAGGAACAACTTATTGTTGACCTCACAGGTCAGTTGAACGAGCAGCATGAGCATGGCCGCAGGTTGTTGAAAGAAGAAGTTGACGCAGAAGATATTGCAGAGACCGTGGCAAAGGCTACCGGCATTCCGATTTCTAAAATGCTGAAGAGCGAACGCGATAAACTGTTGAACCTGGAAGATGAATTGCACAACCGCGTGGTAGGGCAAGACGAAGCCATTACTGCCGTTGCAGATGCCATCAGGCGAAGCAGGGCAGGTCTGCAAGACCCTAAACGCCCGATCGGTTCATTCATATTCCTCGGTACTACCGGTGTAGGTAAAACTGAATTGGCAAAAGCGCTTGCAGATTACCTGTTCGATGATGAAAGCATGATGACGCGGATAGATATGAGCGAATACCAGGAAAAGCACAGTGTAAGCAGACTGGTGGGCGCGCCTCCCGGCTACGTGGGATATGATGAAGGTGGCCAGCTTACAGAGGCTGTTCGCCGTAAGCCTTACCAGGTAGTGCTGCTGGATGAAATTGAAAAAGCCCATCCCGACGTATGGAACATCATGTTGCAGGTGTTGGACGATGGAAGGCTCACAGATAATAAAGGGCGGGTAGTGAATTTCAAGAACACCATCATTATTATGACGAGCAATATGGGCAGCAGTGTGATCCAGGAGAATTTTGAGGGTGTAAACGAAAAGAATAAAGACGAGGTGGTGGATAAAACTAAAGTCGAAGTGATGAACCTGCTTCGGCAGACCATCAGGCCGGAGTTTCTCAACCGGGTAGACGAGATCATTATGTTCCAGCCGCTTATGAAGAACGAGATTAAGGGCATCATCAATATCCAATTGAATGCACTGAACAGGCTGGTTCAGCAGAACGGAGGTGTTCAATTGGAGTTCACGGATTACCTGGTGGATTTCCTGGCTGAGAATGGCTTTGATCCTCAATATGGTGCGCGTCCGCTCAAGCGGCTAATCCAGAAAGAAATTGTAAATAAGCTGTCAAAGCGTATACTTGCAGGCGATATTGACAAGGCTAAGCCCGTATTGGTAGACGTTTTTGACGGGGTTGTAGTGTTCAGGAACGAAGTTCCGGAAAAGGTGAAGTAGCAAAAAATCAAAAAGGAGTAATCAATAATATGCCATTAAGATCAAAGAATGTTGTAGAGATCATCCCATCGAAAAATATTTATGTAGGAAACAAAGGCGCGCCTGTGACCGTAGTGATGTATGGTGATTATGAAGACGAGGCAAGCGCAAAGGCGAATGAAGCAGTGAAAAAGCTGATAGAAAAATACCCTGATGAAGTTCGTTTTAATTATCGTCATTTCCCACAGACACAAGTAAATCAGAAAGCTATGAAGGCAGCTGAAGCCTCATTGGCTGCTGCGCAGGAAGGTAAGTTCTGGGAAATGCACAACCGTTTGTTTGAAAGACGCCGTCACTTGGGAACAGTGAGCCTGAAGGAATATGCGCGTGAGGTAGGTGTGGTTAATAAGAAGTTCCTGGATGAACTGGTGAACTCAAGATATAGCTGGAACGTGCGGGAAGATCAGTTGGAGGCCTGGGATAAAGGTCTTCGCTCGGTGCCTGCGTTTTTCATCAATGGCAAGCATTTCACAGAATCACCCCGGTATGAGAACCTGAGAAAAGCTGTGGAAGAGCAATTGAAAAGGGCTTAATAATAACCGTTTTTTTTAGAGACCGTTATCTGAAATTTCTGACGCCGGGAAAAATTTCTTCCTGGTAAACTTCACGAACCTGCGTTTTGTTTGTTCGTGGCCGGAAACTCGGGTAACGGTTTTTCGTTTGTATAAAACATTTGAATATCCTGTTTTTACAGGATGTCTACCCATTGCAGGAAAGTGCACCTTTAGATGAGCAGTCATCATTTGAAAGCAGGTTTTATCAAATCAAACTTTTTTGCAATGAAAAGCATCATCATCCTGTCAGCTCTTCTTGTTGTTCCTTTCCTGCTGGCAGCACAGCCAAAACCCAAAAACGCCGACAAACCTCCAACGCAAAAGGAAATTGCCGATATGATGAAGGAGATGCAAAAAGCAGTGGGGGAGATGAGCCCGGAAGATAAAAAGATGATGGACAGCCTGGGCATTAAGGTGCCGACATTAAAAGATATACCCAAAGTAACGGATAAGCAACTGGCCGAAGCTTTTGAAGAAGAAAACAGGATTGTTCCGGTAAAGGATGTGAAGGCAATAGCAGGCATGTCTAAAACACCTTTAACCATTGCGTCGCTGCCTGCATTTTTATCAGCCACGCACAGCAAAGTGGCGGCAGAGTTGCAACCGCAATCAAAAACAAAGGGAGAAGAAGTGTACCAGTTGGTGAAAGCACAGCATCAATCGGCAGCAGAGGCGGGCAACGCAGCTATGGGACTATGGATCATGGGAAAAATTGAGCTGGCGCTTTATGTGATGGGAAAAGCCTGCACGGATGATCCCACTAATGTAGATAACCTCAACAACTATGCATCCATGATGTCTATGAGCGGTGCAGAACAACTGGCAATACCAATACTGGATATTTTAAACAGGCAGTTCCCGCGCAACAGCACCATCCTAAACAATCTCGGGCAGGCCTGGTTTGGCCTGGGAGAAATAAAAAAGGCGGAACAATATCTTGACAGCGTTATCCGCATATATGCGTATCATTCCCAGGCCAATCATACCAAATCTTTGATTGAAGAAAGCAAGGGCAATCAACATGGAGCCGTTGAAGCGGCAAGACGCAGCATTAAAAATGCTTACAGCCATGAAAAAGAAAACCGTATCAGCAAGCTCAAATACAAGATCACAGATGCTGACATCAGCTGGAACTTTCGCAGGCCGCAAGACCCGCTTGGATTGGAAAAATTCAAATGGCCTGAATATCCAAAGAACGTAGTGGAAAGCGAAGTGATGGAAAAAGAATGGGATGCGTTCAGAGCATCCTGTAACAATGAGATCGCCGCACTTAAAATAAAAGAGAAGCGGCTGGAAGCAGAGGCGATTGAATTTAACCAGAAACTATCCCAACAATTATTGAGAGCGGGCAGCCAGGGAATAATGATCGACCCAGTGCCGCGCTTTGCTCCCAAGGCTATCATCAAATTAAAATATCTTGTAGAGGATAAGGATGGACATCTTTCGCACAATTTTCAAACGAAAGGAGAAGCCGTGGCGAAGGCATTTATACAAACTGCGGAGTACGAGCAAAAGCTTTCTGTGGAACTTGCGCGGTTGGAGGAAGTATATGAAGACAAGTTTGGAGAAGGCAAGCCGAATCCTTTTGAAGCCGCCTGCGCAGATGATGCCAAAGCGAAGAATGCATTCCTCAGCGCATCCAATATTATATTACAGCAAACATTCGCAGATTACCTGGCTTTTACCCGCCGCAGAATAAACAACGAAGTATATTATTGTCAATACAC
>JBAVMD010000447.1:0-8331 GCA_049689695.1 Chitinophagaceae bacterium
TTTTCGAATTTTCACATTTTCTAATTGTTTTTGCGGTTTTCTGCGGGATTTTACTTTATTTTGGTTCAGTAACCGAAACTCGCAGATGCTTAAAAAGGAACGACAAGCCTTCATTTTACACCAGGTAAATCTTCATAATAAAGTATTATCCTCCACATTGAGCCAGGAGATCAATGTGTCTGAAGATACTATCAGGCGCGACTTACAGGAGCTCGCGGATGAAGGCAAAGTGATCAAGGTACATGGTGGCGCCCTCTCGCATTCATTCAACCAGATATATTATCCTTCCAACAACGTTTATTCTCACACGCACAAAAAGACAATAGCGCAAAAAGCCGCAAGCCTTATCCGGGATAATATGTTTGTGCTGACAGGTGGCGGTACCACCATTATTGAGCTGGCGAGGGCCTTATCCCCTTCACTCAGGGCTACTTTTATTTCCGGCAGCATACCGGCTGTGCTGGAATACATGCATCATCCCAACATCGATGTGATCCTCATTGGCGACAAGGTGTCCAAGAACTCCAAGATCACCGTGGGTGGCGAGGCCATTGCCCGCATCCGCCAGATCAAGGCCGACCTTTGTTTCCTGGGCATCAATGCCATTGACCTTGACCATGGCATTACCGACAACGACTGGGACGTGGTGCAGATAAAAAAAGCCATGCTGGAATCCAGCAAACAGGTCATTTGTCTTACCATTGCTGAAAAGATCAATTCTATTCAGCCCATCCAGGTATGCGGGATAGACAAGATCGATACGCTGATAACAGAATTACCGCCAGACGATCCTATGTTTGAACCTTATATCCGTGCAGGCATCCAGGTGCTCTGATCCAATCCAATTTCCTTGAAAATAAAATAGATAAGGATACAGCAACTTTATAATAACGGTTGTCTTTGTTAACGATTTTACACGTCTAAATTTAAAACTGCTATGCGAAAATTTTTACGACTGCTACTGGCAGCTTTTATGCTATTTCACGCTGCCACTGCACTGTCCCAGGAAAGACCCATTTCCGGCACAGTGATCTCAGACGACGACAACACTCCGCTTATGGGTGTTACGGTAACCAACCGTAATACAGATAAGAAAACACAAACGAACAGCGCCGGCTATTTCACGCTCTCTGCAGCTAAAGGCCATGTACTGGTGTTTACTTATGTGAGCTATGCACGGCGGGAATTTACCGTGGGAGATGAAAGCCTTGTGAATGTAAAAATGACGCCTGCCGATAAGACCGAGCAGGTTGTTACCGTTTACGGCCAGCGCCAGAGCAAAAGAGCGCTGGGTTACTCGGCCCAGGAAGTAAAAGGTGATGACCTTGCACAAACGCGCAGGGAAAATTTCATCAATGCACTGGCGGGACGTGTTGCGGGTGTGAACATCACTCCTACTTCGGGTGTTCCGGGCGCTTCTACTTCTATCGTGCTGCGTGGCGCTACTTCCATTGGCGGCAACAACCAGCCGCTGTTTGTGGTTGACGGCGTTCCGTACGATAACCAAACTATGAACCAGGAGAACCTTGCTTCAGGAAACTCTATTGCATTGGGCAACCGCTCTTCTGACTATGGCAACCGCGCAGCGGATATCAATCCTGAGGATATAGAATCCGTGACCATTCTTAAAGGACCTGAAGCTACTGCGCTGTATGGTTCTGACGGAGCTTCAGGCGCTGTTATCATTACCACTAAAAAAGGAAAATCAGGCAAGGGAACAGTTACTTACAATACATCTTTCAGATGGGAAAAAGTTTACCGTTTTCCTGAAGTGCAAACAACTTATATGAGGGGCGCCAATGGCGTGGCCAATCCTTTGGCCTTTGTAAACCCTTTCGCAGGCGGAGAGCTGTACTCTTACTTCGGACCTAAATATCCCGAAGGCACAAAGTTCTACGACAATTTTGATAAGTTCTTTGGAACGGGCTTTACACAAAACCACAACATTACTGTTGATGGCGGCACTGATGTGGCTACATACCGTTTCTCTGCAAACTACGTTGACCAGGAGGGCATAGTGCCTAACACAGGTTTTAAAAGGCTTACCATCCGCATAGGTGGAAACGCTAAGCTTTCTCCCAAATTCAACATCAACACTTCCATGAGCTATGTAGCGTCTGAAACAGACAAGGCGCCAAAGGGTGTAGGAAGTTATTTTCTCAGTTTGCTGAACTGGCCTTCAGATGTGGATGCAAGTGATTATATAACACCCGATGGAACGCGTAAGGCGATTCGCGGTACAGCTACTGAATCAGACAATCCTTTCTGGGATGTGAACAAGAATACCGCTCACGACAAGCTGGACCGTTTCACAGGCAATTTTACTTTTGCATACGACCCGGCAAAATGGATCAACCTCAGCCTTATTGCAGGTATTGACGTGTACTCTCAAACCGGCGATTACGGAGTTCATCCGCAGTCGAGATTTGCAAGGACCGTTGGTGGTTTCTTTTCCATTTACCAACAGAATACCAAGAACCTCAGCAACATCGCCAAGATGACCCTCAAGAAAACATGGGGCGATTTCTCTAATACATTCATTATAGGCTTTTCGGCTGATGATAATAAAACAATGGTTCAGGGCCAGCGTGGCGAAGGGTTCTACGAGCAAAACTTCAGAGGTATAAACAACACTTTGCCTACAAGCCAGCTGGCAAAAACAACAGCGTTGAACAGCCGCAAAACAAGAGGCTTTGCAAACTATAACCTGGGCTATCGCAGCATGGTGTATGTTTCATTGTCGGGCAGCCGTGAAGGTAACTCCACGCTCATGTCAGACATCAGCGACAACACTCCTTATTATAATTTCGGCGCTGCATCGTTCAGCATGATCCTTTCAGAACTAAAGGCTCTGAATGAAGTTGACTGGCTTAGCTATGCAAAGGTCAGGATATCTTACGGTACAACAGGCAAGGGCCCTATCTTCCCTTATATCACCGATCCTACTTTCCAGTCGCAGATTACAACAGGCGGTGGACTTGCTTATGGTTTCTTTGGCAACAATCCTAACCTGCGTCCTGAGTTTACCAAGAACTTCGAGTTCGGCGGTGAGCTGAAATTGTTTGATAACAGGGTGTCTATCGACATCACCCGTTATTCACTGCGCAGTAAAGACCAGATCCTTTCGGCCCGTTCAAGCTATGGAACAGGCTGGGTTATCAAGTGGTTCAACGGCGGTCTTGTGGAGAACAAAGGACTTGAGGCCATTGTGAATATAAATGCCGTTAAGCGCAAGAATTTCAACTGGGATATCACCGTGAACTTCGACCGCAACCGCGGCAAGATCCTGGAGATGCCTAAAGACCTGCCTACTTATTATGATTCTGATACCTGGGTGTTTGGCAACCTGCGCTCACAAGCGTACAGGGGAGCTTTTACCGGTAACCTTTCAGGATTTGCGCTGGCAAAGAACACTGCCGGTGAGATACTGATAAGCCCTACCACAGGACTTCCATTCAACAGTGGTGAGTTTGTGATTGCAGGCGACAGGCAACCCGATTTCAAAGTTGGTTTGATAAACTCCCTGAGCTATAAAGACTTTACGGTTAGCTTCAACCTTGACTTCCGTAAAGGCGGTGATGTATTCAATGGTAATGAATATTTCCTGTACCTCACAGGACTGAGCAAGCGTACGCTGGACCGCGACAGAAACGTGAACATTACAGGCGTGCTCAGCGATGGATTGCAGAATACTGATAAACCTACCAGGAACACTATTGTGATCAACCCTTATTACAGGTCTGATTATTTTTCTACAACGGTAGCAACTGAAGCAGATTTCATTGAAAGTGTTAACTGGATGCGCATGCGTGATGCAACGATTTCTTATCGCCTGCCATCTGCATTGCTGAAAAGGCAGAAACTTGTAAAATCCGCCTCTGTTTATGTTACCGGCACTGATCTTTTCATGATCACTAATTATACAGGCGCTGACCCAAGCGTAAATGCAAATACTGCATTTTCACGCGGGTATGGTGGAGCAGGTATTGACTATGGTTCACTTGCAACGCCAAGAGGTATAAATATTGGTTTTAAAGTTCAGTTCTAACTTCTAATTCTATTTAATATGAATAAGCTTATTGCAATCTTATTAATCACTGCTTCCCTTGTAAGCGTCACAGGTTGTAAAAAATACCTGGACGTGAACAAAGATGAAGACACTCCCCAGTTCCCCGACCCTTCGTCTGTATTTCCAACGCAACTGGCAGCTATTCCGCGTGGACTACAGTTTGATGCACGTTACGCAAGCCGCTTTACGCAAAACTTTGGTGTGTCTGATGCCGGCAGATCGGCAGCGGAAACAAACTGGGACCGCATGGGTTATGCGTCTGGCGTTGATAACAACGGCGACATCTGGAGACAAACCTATTTCGGCCTTGGTCAAAACCTGAATTATATTATTCTGCAGGGAACAAGGAACGGACAGTACGATTACGTGGGCGCAGCTTATGCACTGCACGCCCTGATGTTCCAATACACTACGGACTATCATGGTGAGATAATTTTCTCGGAAGCATTCAAAGACCAGGCTTTCTTTAAGTTTGATGACCAGGAATCAGTATACCGTGGAATTGATTCGCTTTGCAAATTAGCGTTGCAGTTCCTTACACGCACTGATGGCTCCCCTTCGGCTACCAAACTGGTGAAAGGTGATTATAGTTACAACGGAGATGTTAGCAAGTGGATCAAATTAACTTATGGCATCCGCGCACGCAACTGGCATCATCAAACCAATAAGTCAACTTACAATGCCGACTCTGTCATTGATTTTTGCGATAAGTCAATGACTGCTCCAGCGGATGATTTCCTGATCCCATTTGATGCAGTGAAGAATGATGACGCAAACTTTTTTGGTCCATTCCGCGATAACCTTACTTTCCTGCGCCAGAGCAACTACATCGTGAAGCTGCTGGATGGAACCTTACTTGCAGGAAGCAAGGGCGGCGCAAACATTGATCCGCGCATCAAGCACATGCTCTCTGCTTCACAGGATTCTACAGGTACCGGCAATGGCGGGTTCAGAGGTGTTGACCCGGGTTTAGGAGATCCTAACCTTACCAGCGCATTCCCAAGACGCCGTGTTGCTTCACTTTGGGCAGACAGCATTTACGCCAATCCCAGCGCAAGCAGCTTTTCAGGCGGCTTCAGGAAATATGTGTTTGGTGATAAAGTAGTAATGCCTGTAATGACTTCTTCTGAAATACAGTTTATCAAAGCAGAAGCGGCTTTCCGCAGTGGCAAAAAAGCACTTGCTTTAACTGCTTACACAAGTGGAATTAACCAGCATTTTGATTTCATCAACAGGACCAGTTTCCCAAGAGGCAATCTGCCGCTTTATAATACGAATCCTATCCCGGCAGCCGAAAGAGCTGCTTACCTGGCCAGCGCCAACGTTAAAAAAACAGAGGCTACACTTACACTCGCTGATATTCTTCTGCAGAAATACATAGCACTCTGGGGCTGGGGCTTTTTTGAAACATGGGTTGACCTGAGAAGACATCATTACCTGGACATTGATCCGGCCACAGGTGCGCAGTATTATCTTGGATTTACACTTCCCGCAACGATTGCTCCCGAGAATCTTGGAAAGGCAGTGTACCGGGTTAGACCGAGGTTCAATTCTGAATACGTATGGAACATCGAAGAACTGAGACGCATCGGCGCATTGAACAGCGACTACCATACATACGAAACATGGTTCAGCAGGCAATAAAACATCAACGAGAAAAGCTATTTAATATGAAAAGATTCGCAACAATAATATTCGTTCTTTCCGCTACTGTGATATTTATGGGCGGTTGTGAAAAGAATTCATGGAAGACGCGGGCAATAACTTATCCCGATGGAAAGGCCCTGGTAAAAATAGGCCTCTTCACAGCGTATAATGTGAACAGTCCAATCAGGGTAGCCATCAACGGGCAGGTGATGAGTAATGAACTGCTCTATCCTATTCCTTTTCCCGGAGGCGGATTGAATACGAACGGTTCACTTAATTCAGATTACCTGATGATAGAACCGGGCAGTGCAAAAGTAGAACTGTTTGTAATGAACCCGGGCACTCCAAAGCCTGTTTCAAAACTTACAGAGGCCACTGTTAGCATGGATGCAAATAAACGCTACACTTTATTTCTTGCAGATACTGCGGCAAACCTTGCTGCATGGGTTGTGAACGATGATACGCCTGCACCGGATTCAGGCTTTGCGAGGATAAAGTTTGTGAATGCAATGCCTAATGTTCCCGCGATGGACCTGTACAAGGGAGCCACCGCTGCTACGGGTACGCTTGTAGTTGGCAATATTGCATACAAAGGCGTTTCTGATTATGTGAATGTTGGTCAGGGCACTGATTCCTTCTTTATTCGCAAAGCAGGCGACGCCATTACTGTGGCGCCTATTGCAAGAAGGTCTTTCGCTTTGGCTAACCAAAGGATCTATACACTTTTTTCAAGAGGATATAATGGAACAACAGGCAATCGTTTGCCAAACCTTTCTGCCATCGTTAACCAATAATTCCTCCCGAATAAAAACGCAAGAACATGAAATTCTTTAAGAAAATAATACTGCTCGCGCTGCCTTTTCTCATAGGTGCTGTTGCAATAACAGGCTGTAACGACAAGGAGAATGTAACGCCTGCTGATACGGTGGATACATTACTGAGCACTACCGGCAACCTCAGCATTTTTAAAGCGGCTCTGGAAAAAACAGGCTTGAATTCTTTCAGCAAAGGCGGCGGGCCATTCACTTTTTTTGCGCCCAGTGATGATGCGTTCAAGGCAACAGGTATCAATACCATTGCCGACCTGAATGCTATTGATAACAACCTGCTCGCGCAGGTGCTCTCATATCACATCATGACAGGCAGCAGAACATTGATAGAGATACCTTCGGGCCCCAATGCGCCAGCCGCATCTATCGGAACTCTTTCATTCTATGCATCTAAAAATGCTAATGGGGCGTTCATCAATGGAAGCAAGATCATTCAGGCCGATATAAAAGGCTCTAACGGTATCATTCATGTTATAGACAAAGTGCTTACGCCGCCTTTCACCAACCTGCTTGCAACGCTGGCTGCCAACACCAATTTCAAGTTGCTTGTGCAGGGCATCAATAAAGCAGCGCTGGGCGCTACTTTTTCAGGCACCACGGTTTATACGGTTTTTGCGCCCACCAATGCAGCTTTTGTTGCAGGCGGGTACGATTCAACAACTATTGCGAACTTATCCGGCGCAGCGCTTACAACATTCACCAATACGCTGAGATATCATCTTGTAGCGGGAAGAATGTTCAGCAGCGAATTCAAGGCCGGCACGGTTAAAACAGTACAGGGAAGCAATGTGACCATCAGTTTCAGTGGCGGCACAAAAATAAAAGGAGTAACCAACCCAACCCCTGCAAGCGTAACTGCTACCGATTTTCTAACGTCGAACGGTATTATACATACCATCGACGGAGTGTTGAAATTTTAACGGAAAAATATTTCGCCAAATGATGAAAGGAGTCTTAAGGACTCCTTTTTCTTTTATCTTAGCCCTCTATGCGCACCATCTTATTGTTTGTTTTCGGTTGCCTTTCTTCCGCGGCTTTTTCACAGCTCACGCCGGACCAGGCTGCAAAAGCCCTCGACTCTTTTGCATTCATGCATCCGCAGGAAAAAGTATATGTGCATACCGACAGGGATATGTTCCTGAGCGGCGAAACCATCTGGCTTAAAACATACATCACACTCAACGGTGCACTTACAACGCTCAGCAAAATAGCCTATGTAGAGCTTGCAAACAGCAAAGGTGAAGTAGTTGTGAAGCGTATGCTGAAAGCCGATAACGGTACTGCAGCCGGTGAAATAGCAATCCCGCTGACGTTGCCATCAGGCAATTATTCTCTGAATGCGTATACTTTATGGATGCTTAATTTTCCGCAGTTCATTTTTAAAAAGAGCATCGCTGTTCACAATGCAGGAACAGAAATGCCCAAACGCTCAGGCGGTCAGAGCAGCTTTTCGGTACAGTTCCTTCCGGAGGGCGGCAATCTCGTAACAGGTTTGGAAGGCCGTGTTGCTTTCAAAGCCATTGATGGCGGTGGAATGCCGTTGAATATTCAGGGCAATGTGCAGGACAGTAAAAAAAATACGGTAGCAACCATCAGCACTGTGCACGATGGAATGGGCGCTTTTGTATTTACTCCGCAGCCCAATGAAACTTATACTGCTTCGGTCACTACGCCCGGCGGAAGATCTAAATCATTTACGTTGCCGGCCGCCATGTCTGAAGGCATTGTTATGATGGTGAATAACGACAATCCAAATAGGGTGTTCGTACAATTCAATCGCTCCGG
>JBAVMD010000448.1:0-6083 GCA_049689695.1 Chitinophagaceae bacterium
GTAGATGGCAGCAGCTTTACGATCAACTTCACCAAAGGCAATGGCGCATCCAGGATAGTGGTGATCAAAGAAGGAAGCGCCGTAACCGGCGTTCCGGTAAATGGGGTTGAGTATACATACAATTCCAATTTTGCAACCGCAGGAACAGAGTTTACTGCAGGTGGCGAATATGTAGTGTACAAAGGAACCGGCACCAGTTTTACTGTGAGCAAGCTGAATCCTTCCACTACCTATTACATCAGCATTTTTGAATACAACGGGTCAGGCGCTACCACACAATACCTGATGCTGGCGCTTACCGGCAGCCAGGCTACCGTGAGCGCACCAACTATTCAGGCGAGCGCGCTGAATTTTACAAACGTTGTTGGTAATTCCGTCACGCTCAATTTCACAAAAGGAAATGGCGCTAAAAGATTAGTGCTTGCAAGAAAAAGCGCAGCGGTCAATGCCATTCCGGTCGATCTGAAAGCTTATTCTTATTCACCTGAGTTTGGCGACGGCAATGTTATCAATACTGATAATTATGTTGTATATGCAAGCACAGGCAGCCAGGTAATTGTAACAGGGCTTGAGCCTGCAACTGCTTATCATTTCTCTGTATTTGAATACAATGGAAATTCAGCGCCTATGTATTTAAGGCCAGGCATTGTTGCGAATATTACAACCAATGCCGGTCCAACCGAAGCATCGAAATCTATAAGTTTCGGAGATATAGAAGGCAACGGCGTTACTATGACCTTTGCCACAGGCAACGGAAGCAATCAACTCATCATTGCACGCAAAGGCGCAGCAGTTACAGCTGTTCCTGTAAATGGCGTTACTTATACAGCCAATACGGTATTCGGGCAGGGAACTGAAATTGCTCCCGGGCAGTTTGTGCTGAATACAACACTCGACAGCAGAACGTTCACCGGCATGGATCCTGCAAGCGTATATCATTTCAGGATCTATGATTATGATGTGAATGCTGCGGGACAGACGTACTACCTTACTTCTGCTTACGTTGAAAAAAGCCAGAGCACTGCTGTGGCTCCCACAACGCAGGCCAGCGCTATTCTTTTCCAGAACGTAACGGGTAGCAGTGCAACACTGAAATTCACGCAGGGAAATGGTTCGTACCGTTTGAGTGTGATCAAAGAAGGAAGCCCTGTAGATGCCATACCGGTTGATCTGATAAAGTATAATACCAATGGCAGCTATGGCTTAGGTGCACAGATAACACCCGGCAATTATGCTTTGTCAAATGCAAACGGCAATACGGTAAATATTGTTAACCTTACCCCGGGCAGAACATATCACATTGCAGTATTTGAATTTAATGGCCAGGATTTTCCAGTGTACCTGAAACCTGCGGCTACAGCCAGCATCAGCCTGCCTGCAGAGCCAACTCAATCTTCCACGTCTTTCTTTATAAATAGCGTAGAAGGAAATTTGTTCAGGGCCAACTGGACAAACGGTAATGGTTCAAGGCGTGTGGTAATTGCAAAAAAGGGTTCTGCTGTAACGGCACGTCCGGCAGATGGAACAACTTATACCGCAAACGCAAACTTTGGGCAGGGCCAGCAGGTAGCAACGGGAGAATTTGTTGTGTACGATGGCTCTTTCAATAACGTGGGTGTTGAGAATCTCGAAGTGGGTTCAACTTATCACTTTGCTGTTTTCGAATACAATGCTTCTGCTACGGGACCTGATTATCTTACTTCAACTTTCCTGGCAGGAAATGGCGCTACGCTGTCTGCGCCCACAACGCAAACTACAAGTCTTGCTGCCGGCAGCATACAGGCCACACAGGCAACCATCAGCTTTACAAAAGGTAATGGTGTGGGACGGATCTTTTTCATGCGCGAGAATTCGCCCGTTAGCATACAACCGCAGGACCTTGTTTCCTATAATTACCACAATATTTTTGGAACAGCAGGCACTGATGCCGGTTCAGGTAATTATGTTGTAAACAAAACACTGGGCGTGACCGCGTTTACGGTTACCAATTTAACTCCTTCTACTGTTTATCATGTTGCAGCTTTCGAATACAATGGCTCTACCGGTATTGTATACCTGCGCCCGGCCGGCACGTACAGTTTTACCACTGCAGTCGGCTCAGGTGTAATTGCTCCAACAATTGCAGCATCCAACGCATTATTTATTGCAGATGGCAATAAACTTAATGTTAACTGGACCAATGGTAATGGCAGCAACCGGATGGTTGTTGTAAAACAGGGAAGCGCGGTAACGTTCAGCCCTGTTAACGGAACTGTTTATGCAGCCAATGCGGCATTCGGAAACGGTACCGATCTTGGCAGCGGACAGTATGTTGTGCACAATGGCATATTGGGTCAGACAGTTATTACCAACCTGCAGCCAGGCACTACTTATCATATTGCAGTATTCGAATACAACGGCAGCGGAAGCAATACACGTTATCTCACCAGCACATATTTAAACGCGGCTGCTTCTACATCAGCAGTGCCTGTAACAGGCAGCAGCAACGTCAATACACTGGCAGGAAACCAGACCATCAGCCTTAACTGGACAACAGGCTCCGGATCGGGCAGGCTGGTTGTAATGAAAGATGGAAACGCACCTTCTGCAACACCTGCAACCCTCAGCGTTTACCCCGCAAGCAGTGCATTTGGCAATGGAGCGCAGCTGGCAGCCGGAGAATATGTTGTTTATGCAGGAACAAATAACAACGTGCTGGTTACCGGGCTTACACCCAACAAGACCTATCATTTCAGGATATTCGAATACAACGGTAATGAAGCGCCGGTATACAATACAGCGAATGCTTTAGGCGGAAACGCTACCACAACAGCGGCCCTGCCGGTGAAGTGGGTATACTTCACCGCACGCCAGAACAATAAAGAAGTTGAATTGGAATGGGCAACCACCAATGAGCAGAATGCCGCTTACTACATAGTGGAGCGCAGCGCCAACAACATACAGTTCAGCGCCATCGACAGCCTGGCTGCACGTGGCAATGCCGGTACCAATGTTTACAGGGTTACAGATAAAACAAAGCCTGCAGGAGCTGCTTACTACCGCATTCGCCAGGCAGATGTAAACCACAGGTATGAATATTCGAAGATCGTTCGGGTTGAAGGCGAAAGCAAAAACGGGTTCAGTATTTATCCTAATCTTATACAGGATGCATGTCGTGTAACGCTGCCCAATGGCATTCGCCAGACAAACATTCAGATATATAACATGAACGGAACACGGGTAAAAACAGTGCGTGTGCAGGATGGGCAATTCATTAGTCTCAGTAACCTGCCTTCAGGCACATACAGTGTGGTGATGCAGGAAGGAGCGGAGAGGTTTGGTGTGAAGGTGGTGAAGAAGTAATGTTGGAAGTTGTCCCGATAACTATCGGGATTAAAGTTGGAGGTTGGATGTTTGGAAGTTGAGTTATGTCAACTTCTATCCCGATAACTATCGGGAAAACATCCAACCTCCAGCTTTTTTCTTTTGGCTAATAGAAAATACAATTTATATTTATCACCTGATTAAACGTTCACGGTTAAGGACGGCTCTGACGGCAATTGAATTAAGGCAAAATTGCGTTTTAATTATTTCTATCCTCCGCAACAAAGGTTTTGTCTTCGTCTGATTAGTATCCCAATGATTGCTTTTCGCGTAAATCAATCCATATTTATTCACAAAACCCAAAACGACGTTTATGGAAGGTACTATTGGAGAAATCCGCATGTTTGGCGGTACATTCGCGCCGCGGGCATGGGCTTTCTGTGCAGGACAGCTTTTGTCCATTTCACAGAACTCTGCGTTGTTCTCTATTCTCGGCACCACTTATGGCGGCAATGGGCAAACAACTTTTGCACTGCCTGATCTCAGGAGTCGTTCACCGGTTGGTACCGGAACGGGCCCTGGTCTTTCCAACATCAGTCTCGGCGAGGTTTCCGGCACAGAAACGGTAACGCTCTTAATTACACAAATGCCGGCGCATAACCACACGGCTACCGCAACAGTCACGGGCACGGTTACTCCGAAATGTCTTGACGACGCGGCACTGGGCGATGCACCCGGAAGTGCATTTCCTGCAGCAGCTACCACTGCCGGTAAAATATATACTTCGGCAGCACAGCAGCCGGATGCCGCAATGGGAAGCTCACCTATCAGTGCAACAGCTACCATTGTTATCGGCATTGCAGGTAACTCTCAACCGGTGCCTATCAGGAATCCATACCTTGGTATGAATTACATTATTTGCCTGGAAGGCATATTCCCTTCGAGAAACTAATATTTAACAAGCAACTATAAAAACTAAAAAAAACTTTTATGGAAGGTACTATTGGAGAAATCCGCATGTTTGGCGGTACGTTCGCGCCACGCAACTGGGCATTCTGCGCAGGGCAGCTTTTGTCCATTTCACAGAACACCGCATTGTTCTCTATTCTCGGCACTACTTATGGCGGCAACGGCCAAACGACGTTTGCGCTTCCTGATCTCAGAAGCCGTGTTCCGGTAGGTACAGGACAAGGTCCCGGTCTATCCAACATCAGCCTTGGTGAAGTGTCCGGAACAGAAACTGTAACACTCCTGATTACACAAATGCCTGCGCACACGCACACGGCTACGGCTACGGTAACGGGTACGGTCACCCCAAAATGTCTTGACGACGCGGCGCTGGGCGATGCTCCCGGAAGCGCGTTTCCTGCGGCTGCTACCACTGCCGGAAAAATATATACATCGGCTGCGCAAACGCCTGATGCTGTAATGGGAAGCTCGCCTATCTCGGCAACAGCTACTGTTACCATCGGCATTGCAGGTAATTCTCAACCGGTGCCTATCAGGAACCCATACCTGGGCATGAACTATATTATCTGCCTGTTTGGTATATTCCCGTCAAGGAACTAATAGCAATTATAAATTGAAGAATGGAGTACAAGCTCCATTCTTCTTTTTTTTTATGAAAGTAGCCATACTCACCAACAGTAAGCTTTCTGTGCCTGCACTGGATTTTCTGGCGGCAAGAAAGATGCTTGTTGCCGTGGGACTGCCAGCGCGGGAAGATAAAACGGAAGACGCAGACCACATTGCATTTACAGCTGCACATCACCAGGTGCCTTTGGCAACCTTCGACCGCCCTGGTTTCAAAGGTTCCCTGAGCGAATGGATCGCATTGCATAAACCGGATGTGGTGCTGGTGTTTACTTTCCCATTTAAAATACCTGTTGACTGCCTGAATTTACCTGCACGCGGCTTCATAAATTTCCATTTTGGACTTTTACCTGAATACCGCGGGGCCGATGCCATTTTCTGGCAGATAAGAAACCGTGCCTCCGAAGGAGGCGTAAGCGTTCACCAGATGAACGAAGAGATAGACAAGGGCAGGATTTACTTCGTACATAAAATTCCATTAACGCCTGCAGATACATACGGATCACATTTACTCAATCTTTCTTTTGCAGGAGTTGCAGCCGCCGAAAAGCTTTTGCAACTGCTTGCATCAGGCACACAGCCGTCTATTGAGCAGGACGAAAGCAAGGCTGCTTATTATAAAAGACCGGCTTTGCGGGATGTGGAGATTGACTGGAGCCAACCCGCTGCTGACATTATCGCATTGATCAATGCCTGCAATCCATGGAATAAAGGTGCAGTAGCTTACCTTAATCAATACCCTATCAAAATAATTGCAGCTTCGATGCATTCTGCGCGTTCGCCGCAGGATGTAAAACCCGGGACAATTATCTTAGTTGATATAAATAAGGGATGTGTAGTGCATTGTGGTTCGGGAGAAAGTATTAATTTAGACATTCTGTTTTGCAACGATAGCTTTATCACCGGTTTTCAATTTGCCAGCTTAGGCATATCACAGGGTATGCGGTTTGAAAAATTGACGGTTGGGTAAAGTTGCGTAACCATTAACAATTAACCACTATCTGTAAAAAGTCTTCTTATGAGGAAAAATGTACTCTTTCCGATCGTGCTATTCTCCCTGCTTATTTCAGGAATAGCTTCCAAAGCCCAAACTACTTTAGCTCTCGGTGACATCGCATTCACGGGATATAATTCAGGCGTCGCGGATGATTTTTCTTTCGTGATCCTTCGTACGGGCGGTATTGCCG
>JBAVMD010000449.1:0-6806 GCA_049689695.1 Chitinophagaceae bacterium
GGGTGATCCAGAAAATAGGTGAGCCGTAATTGATGCGTGTAAATGTATATTTTGATCCACGTACCTGTGCAGCATCTGCGGCTGATTTGTACTCGCGGGGATAAGCCCACATTACAACAGGCAAAGGACCGTCTTTTTCCTTGTTATATCCTTTGGGAAGATAAAGATCGCCAGTGAGGTTGATGCCATCGGCACGCTTGTAAGATATCTTCTGCTTGGCCACGCCTTCGAGCTGCGGATACGGGTTCTTAAAATCAGTAATGGCAACGCGGTTAGCTGACGTTTTGCCTTTTTTAGTAGCCACAGTAAGCAAATAATAATTCGCCACTTCACTGTTGCTTTCGCGTGAAGTGAGGTATATATTTTTTTCCGGGTCAATTACGTCTACCACAGTCTCATAATAAGGCGCTTCGCAACGCCAGATGATGGTCCCTTTTTTTGTTTTGGGATCGAACTGCTGTACAAAAGGCATATCGCCTTCGGGGGAGGAACCTTGTGAGCGCAGTAGCAGGTTGCCGTTTTTCAGGATGATAAGCACGTTCTGACCATACTGGTTACGCGTGGTCATTGGCGCGCCAATATCGCTGTATGCATCGTTGGTGCTCCTTTCGAACAGCAATTCCATTTCACCGGTAGCCGGATTGAACCTGTTCATCTGCATCTTGCGGTCGAACGTCATGCTTTCGTATTCGATAGCTGTTGTGGCATTGCCCCAAACCACGCGGTTGAAGCGTCTTTTTGTTTTGAAAAGCTCGGTCTTATTTTTAAACAATTGAGCAAGATCACCACCTGGAGGCGATGGTTGTGTTGTGAGTGCTTTGTAGTCAGGCAGCGTAACTGCATAAACCGCATCCCGGAATTCTGACTTGGTGCGCCCCAATCCCTTGTCAACAGCCTGCACGTAAGTGATGGTTGCAGGTTGATCATCGCGCCAGTCGAAATTGCGCGGGTAGGTCACTACATCATCAAAACCTATCGGCTGCCCTTCGCTGGAAGGATTTTTCACCAGCACTTCTGTAAATGAACCGTTCATGTCGGTAACAGCTACAGTATAAGGAAAGCCGTTTGCGGGAACCAGGTAAGAAAATGGTTTGTCGATGGTTTGCACCATCAGGTAATTCTTATCGGGCGAAGTGCTTACAGAGCGATAAATAGCCGGTTTGCCAATAGCTTTTTCAGCTGAAAGATCATTCACTACCAACTGGGAAGTGGCCATGTATTCAAAAAGGTCTTCATCATAAGGTGTTTTGATGAGGTCCTGGTAAGTGCGCGAGGCCGCGGCCTTGCCCAGGTTCTCCTGTACAACCGGCCCTTTGGGAGCAGGAGGAGCATCCGGGAACTTGCGGTAACTGGCCGGAACGGTGCGGTAGAGCAGCTTGTTATTACCTGCCCATGAATAAGCGCCGCCCAGCACAGCGTTCAGTTGCGCTGTATTTACCTGACGTGCGGTCTTGTTCATAATATCCACCACGTACAGATCGATCTTATTGATAGTGGTGTTTGTGAACGCAAACATTTTTTCATCCGGGCTCCATTGCAGGGTGCCTGCTTTGAGGTTTTCCGGGAGGCCGCTGATGTCGTAAGTTTTTTTGGTGGGAATATGCTTGAGTTGAAGGCTGATGGAGTAACCGGTGCGGCTGGGGCCGAAATTCCTGGGATTAATGCGCAAACCGGCAATGCGCAGCTCAGGCTGGGCCATGTCTTCTATGGTGGGGAAGTCGCTTCGCTCGGTGAGGATCATCCATTCGCCCTTCTGATCAATATTCACGCCCGGCGTGGGTTTGCTCAGCACCAGGTCCATAATGTCTTTGGGAGGAGTTTTATAAACTACATCGTCCTGGGCGGTGGCCACGCCCCTAACGAAAAGGAAAAAAATTACGATCGTTCTTCTCATGCAGAAAAATTTCATAACAGCAATGTTTAGGCATCCAAGATAAACCACAATCCCTTCGCAATGCCAACCCTTCATAAATTTTTTGACAGTTAAACCATGCAGCCTTACTTTTGTTCTTCTCGAAAAAACAAAATGACAATACTCGTACACATCCACCATCATCATACTTACCTCAGAAGGTAGGCCGGTGGTGTTATTGTATGCATAACATAACAAGAGGGCTTACCGGGTTGGTAAGCCTTTTTTAATGCACTTATGGAAAATTTATTCATCAGGAAACAGTATTCACCCGCCATTGAGGCGGCAGGCAGGAGAAGCGTTTTGCGGATAGCCATTCAGAAATCCGGCAGGCTGTACGACGATTCTGTAAAGCTGCTCAGTGAATGCGGGATAGACCTGCGTAACGTTAAGGACCGGCTGAAAACGGAATCGGACAATTTTCCGCTGGAAGTTTTTTTTCTGCGGGACGACGATATTCCGCAATATGTTGAAGACGGCGTGGCCGACCTGGGCATTGTAGGAGAAAATGTTTTGTATGAAAAGAACCGCCAGGTGCAAGTAGTGGAGCAATTGGGTTTTGGAAAATGCCGCCTGTCAGTAGCCATTCCGCGTTCGCATGAATATGAAGGGGTGAGCAGTCTCAGCGGCAAGCGCATAGCTACCAGTTATCCCTTCCTGGTAAACAGCTTTCTTGCAAAAAATGGCATTACGGCAGATATTCATGAGATCAGCGGTTCAGTGGAGATCGCCCCGGGCATTGGGCTATCTGATGTGGTGTGTGACCTGGTGAGCAGTGGGTCCACGCTTTTCATGAACGGATTGAAAGAAGTAGAGACCATTCTGCAATCGCAGGCAGTGCTCATCAGGAACAATCAATTGAATGCTTCTCAGTTGGCCTTGCTGGATAAATTACTCTTCAGGATACGTGCAGTAAGAAAAGCCAAACGAAATAAATATGTGTTGCTGAACGCGCCGAATGAATCGCTGGATAAGATCATAGCTTTGCTGCCGGGCATGAAGAGTCCTTCTGTGCTGCCGCTTGCAACCAGCGGCTGGAGCTCTGTACACAGTGTATTGAATGAAGACGAGTTCTGGGATAAGATAGAACAACTGAAAGCGGCGGGCGCGCAGGGAATATTGGTGGTGCCTATTGAGAAGATGGTGATGTAAGGAGAATTAAGATTTAGGATGTACGATTTAATTGATCAATTTTTAAAATGAAAATATATAAGTTTCCCGCGCAGGAAGAATGGAAGGAGATGTTGCAACGGCCGGTGATAGATACTTCTGCCTTAGACAAAGATGTTCGCAAGATCCTTTGCAAAGTGAAGAAGAAGGGCGACAGGGCCATTCGTAAATACACAGCAAAGTTCGACGGCGTGATGTTGGAGGAACTGCAGGTTTCGGCTGTTGAAATGGATGATGCATCGCAGCAGATCGCACCCGATCTTAAAAAAGCCATCGAGCTGGCGGCCGCCAATATCGAGAACTTTCACAGCGTACACATTCAGCAGCCTGAATGGACGGTGACAATGCCGGGCATTCTTTGCTCGCGCAAATCGGTACCTATCGAAAAAGTAGGATTGTACATTCCAGGCGGCACTGCGCCTTTGTTCTCTACCATTCTCATGATGGGCATACCTGCAAAACTGGCGGGATGTAAACAAGTGGTCCTTTGCTCACCTCCCGGTGAAGATGGGCTGTTGCATCCTGCAATTTTATTTGCCGCACAACTGGTGGGCATCACACGCATTTTTAAAGTAGGAGGTGTGCAGGCCATTGCCGCTATGGCGTATGGAACGGAGACCATTCCTGCGGTTTATAAAATATTCGGTCCGGGCAATCAATATGTAACACATGCAAAGCAGGTGATACAGCAGGAAGGTATTGCGATAGACATGCCTGCGGGGCCCAGCGAAGTATGCGTATTGGCCGATGAATCTGCAGAACCTGTTTTTGTGGCGGCCGATCTTTTGTCGCAGGCAGAACATGGTGCAGACAGCCAGGCAATATTGATCACTACTTCCGAAAGGGTTTTCCAGGGTGTGCTGAATGAAATTCAAACACAGGTAGAGGATCTGCCGCGCAAAGAAATAGCGCAAAAGGCTTTAGAGCACAGCCAGGTGATACTGGTAAAGCACATGAGCGAAGCCATTGCTATAGCCAATGAATATGCGCCGGAGCATTTGATACTGGCATGCGAAGATTGCGAAAAGATATCTGAGCAAATTATAAATGCGGGCTCTGTATTTCTTGGAAATTATTCGCCCGAAGCTGCAGGAGATTATGCCAGCGGCACCAATCATACATTACCTACTAATGGGAACGCTAAAGCATACAGCGGGTTGAGCGTAGACAGCTTTGTAAAGAAGATCACTTACCAGAAACTGAGTGAAGATGGCCTGCGCAATATTGCAGATGCCGTAGTGAGCATGGCAGAAGCAGAGGGCTTGCATGCGCATGCGAGGGCTATTGAGGTGAGATTGGAGGGGAGATAGCTGATGGTCATTAAGTCATTTGGTCATTGGTCATTGGTTTGACTTTTCACTTTTCACGTTCACATTTCAAAAATGAATTTTAATCTCGATCGTCTTCTTCGACCCAACATAAAAAATCTTGTTCCTTATTCTTCTGCACGCGATGAATTTAAGGGAGAAGCAAAAGTTTTTTTAGATGCGAATGAGAACAGTTTCGGATCGCCGCTTACGAAATGGTATAACCGGTACCCTGATCCTTTGCAACGTAAATTAAAGGAGAAGCTTTCCGGTATTAAAGGTGTTCCAGCTGAAAATATTTTTATAGGTAATGGAAGCGATGAGTGCATCGATATTTTAATTCGTGCATGCTGCGAGCCGGGTAAAGACAACATCATTATTTGTCCGCCTACCTATGGCATGTATGAGGTGAGTGCCAACATCAACGATGTTGCGGTAAAGAAAGTTAATCTCACAACAAATTTTCAATTGGATCTTTCTGCCCTTGAACAGGCGATAGATGCGCAGACAAAGCTGATTTTTCTATGCTCGCCCAACAATCCCACCGGTAATTCATTGCTGCGCGAAGACGTGGAGATGGTGCTGAACAATTTCGAAGGATTGGTGATCATTGACGAAGCATACATCAATTTTTCAAGACAAAGATCTTTCAGTCGTGAGCTGGAGGAATATCCCAACCTGGTGGTGATGCAAACCCTTTCTAAAGCATGGGGGTTGGCTGCTTTACGGGTAGGAACTGCATTTGCATCTGAAGAGATCATTGGGGTAATGAATAAGATCAAGCCGCCTTATAATATTAACCAGGCATCGCAGGAACTTGCATTACAGGCGCTGGAGGAAGTAGGCCAGGTGAACGATATGATACGCGAGATCGTAAAAGAACGCGAAGCGCTGAAACAGGCATTGCTTGAACTTCCTGTTGTAGAAAAAATATTTCCTTCGGATGCTAATTTTCTGCTGGTGAAGGTGAAAGATGCGCGAGGTATTTATCATTACCTGCTGGAGAGCCAGGTGGTGGTGCGCGACAGGAGCAAAGTAGAATTGTGTGAAGGCTGCCTGCGTATAACGGTAGGCACGCCGTTTGAAAATAAACTATTGATAAATGCACTTGGTAAGACAGATTGAGGTGGTTTCACGCAAAGACGCAAAGAAGAACGCAAAGGCGCTGAGGAACTCTTCGCGGCCTTGCGCTCCCTTTGCGCCTTTGCGTGAAAACCCCCTCTCAGGGTGATATCTAAATATTAATAAGATGAAAAAAGTTTTATTCATAGACCGTGACGGCACTATCATCAACGAAGCGCCGCCTACTTATCAGATCGATTCTTTCGACAAGCTGGAATTTTATCCGCACGTATTCAAATATCTCGGAAAGATCACTGAGGAATTAGACTATGAATTGGTAATGATCACTAACCAGGACGGATTGGGCACGCCAACATTTACAGAAGCTAATTTTCAACCCGTTCACGATCATATCATGAAAAGCTTCGGCAATGAAGGCATAGAATTTAAAGCTGTTTTTATCGACAGATCATTCCCCAAAGAAAATTTACCTACGCGCAAACCCGGTACGGGCCTGCTGCTGGGATATATCGGCAATGCTGATTACGATGTTGCTAACTCTTACGTGATAGGCGATCGCATCACCGATGTGCAGCTCGCAAAAAATCTTGGCTGTAAAGCCATCTGGCTGAACAACAATTCCAATCTTGGCGGGGCAGAAATTAAAGACAGTACAGAAGCTTTGCGCGATGTGGTAGCGCTTGAGACCAGTGACTGGCGCAAAGTATATGAATTTCTTAAGTTGGGTGCGCGGGAAACCACTCATTCACGCATTACAAATGAAACGAGCATTCATGTTGCGTTGAACCTTGATGGAAGCGGCAAGGCAGGCATTTCTACAGGTCTTGGTTTTTTTGATCACATGCTGGAGCAGATCGCGCGGCATGGAAAGCTCGATCTTACCATTCACGCAAAAGGCGATCTTCACATCGATGAGCATCATACCATAGAAGATACGGGCATTGCATTAGGAGAAGCTTTTGCAAAAGCATTGGGCACCAAGATAGGCATCGAGCGTTATGGATTTGCTTTGCCCATGGATGAAGCGGAAGCAAAAGTGCTGATAGATTTCGGTGGGCGCAACTGGATCGTTTGGAATGCGGAATTCAAGAGAGAGAAAATAGGGGAGATGCCCACAGAAATGTTCTTTCATTTTTTTAAATCATTCTCTGACGGGGCAAAATGCAATTTGAATGTTGAATGCAAAGGCGAGAACGAGCATCATAAAATTGAAGCTATTTTTAAAGCATTTGCAAAAGCCATTCGGATGGCGGTGAGGCGTGATCCGCTCAGCAATTATCTTCCCAGCACCAAGGGGGTTTTATAGGCTGTTTACATTTCATGATGAGCAGCCT
>JBAVMD010000450.1:0-4193 GCA_049689695.1 Chitinophagaceae bacterium
GTGCATGCCCGTGAGGAATTTCGAAAGCTATCGCATGTGTCTGGAAAAGCTGCGGGAAGTATTTTTGGATTGGGATTGAAAGGCTATGAGCTGGCAGTGCAGTGGTTCCTGTAACACGAAATTCTATTTCGTGATTTTCCCGGACTGCAAGTCCGGGCTACAAAAACACCCGCATCATCAAGGCAAACCCATTATCCTGCTTAGGGTTCTGCGTTATTTTAATGATATGAATGCCGGCCTTCGTCCACACTTTAAACACATCTCCCTTTTTATGTTTTGCAATGGCCTTTTCCACATCAGGTATCATTACGCCCTGCGCTACCCAACCGAGATCGCCTTTGGTAATGCCTTCTCCGCCCATGGAATAGGTCTGCGCCATTTCTTCGAAGGTGGCGGAGCCGCTCGAGATGCGTTGAAGAATATTGTTGGATAAAGAGTCGGCAAATTGCCTGCGGAATACTGTTGTATCCAGGTATATCTGGCTGATGCGGTTGAAGCTGTTAGGGATCTTTGCCAATACCTGCACTAATACTTTGCCTTTTTCATACGGACCATATACTTTGCGGATCTGTCCGTGATAAGCAAGGCTGTCTGCAATGCCATTGAAACTACCAATGCGTGTGATAACAATGGTATCCAGCTTGTATTTTTTCTTCAGTGAATCACGTGCGTAAGCCAGCGGGTTTTGCGCCTGCTGCAGCCCTGTTTTCATCTGTGCAACAGTTTTCTTCTGCGCATGGATGGAGAGTGATGAAGAACATAATATTAATATTATCAGTACTCGCATATACTTGTTTTGTTTTTTCACGGCCGGAGTGGGTTTCACGCAAAGGCGCAAAGCAAGACGCAAAGGCACAAGAACAGCCGGGAACGCGGATCATTAGGATTTACGCGGTTAAGTTTAGTAAAAATCTTAATTGATAACTTTTAAAATCTTCTTTGCTTATTATAGAGTTATGTATTATGATGTTCACAAAAATTATCAGCGTAAATCCTCCCGATAGCTATCGGGATCCTGATAATCCGCGTTCCCGGCTGTTCCTTCTTTGCGTGAAATCTCTACAGTGAAAAGAACTATTTCGATTCTTTTTTCTTGATCAATGCCTGCACTTCATTCAGCTTCGCAACAAACAGGCTTCTTCCATGTGTGCCAAGCACAATATCGTTCTCGCGTGTTTGAATAGCAATATCATGTACAGGAATAGATTTCGGAAGGCCCTTAGTCCACATCATGAAATTATTTCCTGCATCTATGCTTACATATAAACCTCCATCTGTACCAACATACAAGATGCTGTCGTACTTCGGATCTTCACGTACAACATTC
Organism: Chitinophagaceae bacterium; assembly: GCA_049689695.1. Taxonomy (GTDB): domain Bacteria; phylum Bacteroidota; class Bacteroidia; order Chitinophagales; family Chitinophagaceae; genus DASPKM01. Next base: position 1,328 of record JBAVMD010000450.1, read on the forward strand.
AATGGCTCTGCTGGAAGGTCTTTGCCGATCTGTTTCCAGGTGGTGCCATAATCTTCGCTTACAAAAAGATAGGGAGCGAAATGATCCAGGCGATAACCATTCAAACTTGCATACACCCTGCCTTCTTTGTATTGAGATGCAATCACGCGGCTCACCCATAAACCCTGTGGCAGCGTCTGAACATTTTTACCTGAAGGTTTGCTGATAAGCGTCCACGAATAACCTCCGTCTTTCGAAACATGAATATTGCCATCATCGGTTCCGGCGTAAAGCAATCCAAAGCGCATGGGTGATTCGCTGATAGTAGTAAGCGTACCATAAGGCACGTCACCCGGCTTGCCGCCGTTGGTGAGATCAGGACCCATGGCAACCATGCTGTCTCCGCGGTTCATAGAACGGTGCAGCTTGTTGCTTCCATAATAAAAAACATCCTGGTTGTGCGCGCTGAGCAGGATAGGCGTTTGCCAGTTGAAACGCAACTGCGGCTCGCCTAAATTGCGGGTTGGGCGAACTGACTTTGGTGGTCCACCCCGTCTGTTCTGTCTTGTATAAGCGCCAAACTGGAATCCTGAATATACAATCTGGTTATCCCGCATATCAACCTGCACCTGCATGCCATCACCGCCACCTAACATCTTATAGCCATAGTTTCCGTTATCATGCCAGTCAACACCTTCAATATTATTGACAGGGCCAACCCAGCTTCCATTGTCCTGCAATCCGCCATAAACATTATAAGGCCTTGCACTGTCAACTGCTATCGCATAGTATTGTCCTACCGGTGGTGTATTGGCTTTGAACCAATGCTTTCCATCATCATAACTGATGTTCAATCCACCATCGTTACCGCTAAAAATATGCGAGTCGCGTTTTGGATTGAACCATGCCACGTGATGGTCCGCATGAACATTCGCTCCATTGATCCCGCTAAAAGTTTTACCACCATCTTTAGAAAGCTCAATGCCAAATCCTGTAATGATCAGTTTCTGATCGTTATAGGGCGACACAAATATCTTTCCGAAATAATACCCATAAGTATTATAAAGTGTAAGCTCTTTTGTGTTTGTTTTTTTCCAACTCTGCCCGCCGTTTTCAGACCGGTATACTTCCGCGCCTATGATGGGCGTATCGAACAATGCGGTATTTGCATCGAATAAATGATCGAATAGAATAGTTGGTTTCACTTCATCTTTCTTCACCATTTCTTTTACCTGTACGGCGGTATAACGTTGCAGGCCACTTCTCCGCATAAATGCTTCCAGCTTGCGGTTATCGAGGTCCATGAACTGCTCTTTGGTCAGCTTTTCAAAATCGCGCAGCACATATCTCGTTGTATCTCTTCGTTGTTGTGCGGTATCCGGCTTGCGGAAATTATTATCCATGATGGCATAAATGATCTGCGGATTCTTAGGGTAAACGGCAATGCCTATGCGCCCAGCACCCGCGCCTATCGGAAAGCCTGCGCCTTCTTTGGTAAGTACCGTCCATGTATTTCCGCCATCAGCACTTTTATAAATGCCGCTGGTCTTGCCACCTTCCTCAAAATTCCAGGAAGAGCGGGTACGGTACCACATGGCCGCGTACACTTCATTAGGGTTCTGTGGATTAATGTCAAGGTCTACTGCACCCGTATTGTCATCTACAAACAAAGTATGCTTCCATGTTTTGCCGCCATCAACCGTTTTGTATACGCCCCTTTCTTTGTTAGGAGAGTACAGGTGGCCCAATACCGCCACCCACGCAGTGTTACGATCAGTAGGATGCAGCTGAACTTTACCAATGTGATGCGACTCCGGCAGCCCGATGTATTCCCAGGTTTTGCCGTTATTATCCGTTCTGTACATGCCCAGGCCGGCATAAGAAGAACGGCTGCTGTTCACCTCGCCGGTACCGGCCCAGATGGTGCGATTCTTTGCAGAATCATTGCCGGTATTCCAGTCAACAGCTATATCGCCCAGAACAATTACATCCGCGCTATCGAAGATGGAAGTGAACGATTGCCCGTTATTCGTTGAATACCAGAGCCCGCCGGTGGCATAGGCCACGTAGAACTCAGTGGGGTCATCGGGGTTCACGTCAATATCCACCACGCGGCCGCTCATGATAGAAGGACCAATATTTTTAAAAGCCACCTGGTTCACCAGGGAGTTTTTCTCCAGTTCCCTGCGTTTCTGCATGCTTTTCAGGCGTTCGTCACCCGGGGTAGGCTTTACCTGGGCAAAGGATGAAAAGGTTAACAGAACAAAAAGAAGTGAAATAGTAAATTTGGCAAGAAGTTTTCGTGTCTTAAAGCAGTTATTAAGCATAAAACAGTATATGGGGCGTTAATAGGTTAAACTTCAAACTTACTAAACATGCGTTGGATTTTTTTGATGGGCCTACTGATTTCTTTAAATGCTTACTCCCAGTGTAAGGATTACATCATTGGTATAAAGGGCGATACCCTTAATTGTACCGATGTAAATCAGCTGCGCCAGGGTAAATGGGTGGTGAAATACCAGGAAGTAAGGGGAGAACCCGGCTACGAGGAAGAAGGGCAGTATATTGATGGAAGGAAGGAAGGCACCTGGAGGCAATACAGCCTGCAGGGCGACCTCGTTGCCATTGAGAACTACCGGTGGGGCAACAAGAACGGGCAGAGCATCTATTTTACAAAGAATGGTGACCTGATGCGGGAAGAAAGCTGGAGGGCTGTGAACCCGATGAATCCTTATGATACAGTGGAAGTAGCGGATTGGGAAAAAGATCCGCTGGGACTTATCACCAAAGAAGTAATTGTAAAGCTTGAAGGCTCTGCGGTAAAACATGGTCCGTGGAAATATTATGAACCGCAAACGGGCATGATCAAAAAAACAGAGAACTGGGT
>JBAVMD010000451.1:0-2731 GCA_049689695.1 Chitinophagaceae bacterium
GTTTCCTTTACCCGCTCGCTCGCAAAAAATCTTGCATCTAAAGGCATTCGGGTTAATGCGGTAGCGCCAGGACCTATATGGACTCCCCTCATCTTCGACACTTTTGATGAAAAGCATATCAAAGAATTTGGCAAAAAAACGCCTATGGGAAGGGCCGGCTTTCCTTTCGAGGTTGCGCCCGCCTATGTTTTCCTGGCCTCTGAAGATGCGTCGTATATATCGGGGCAGGTTTTCCATATTAATGGCGGAGAAGTAGTAGGAGGCTGAGTGGCATGTTTAATAATTCGAGATAAATGGGTATAAAAGTCTAAATAAATCCTCTTATAAAACTGAATTGGTTGTTTTTTGCCCGAATTGGGTAATTTGATACCCGGGAATTTAAATATGGGTATCCCCACTTTTAGAAATTTAAAAATTTATAAAAATTCAAAAAGCATTAATTGTTGGTTTTCAAGGGTATAACTTTTGGGTAATTTTTGGTGCTTTGATTGCGTAGAGTTAGGTAAGAAAACGAACCAACTTATGCTGCATCAGAATCTTCTGCAAAAACAACAAGGCAGGATCCTCCCCCAGCAAATACAACTACTCAACCTATTTCATCTCAATTCATTAGAGCTGGAGCATCGCCTGCAACAAGAACTGGAAGACAATCCTCTTTTAGAAGAAAATACTACCGATCAGGAGACGGAAGCGGAAAAATATAATAAGGAAACAGTACAGGATTACCAGGATTGGGAAGAGTATGGATATGATGATATTCCTGATTATTCAACTGAATACGCAGGATATCTGAATGCCGAGGATCTTCCCCAGCGCCCACTTACTGAAACCAGTTGCTTCAGAACTGAACTCAAAGAGCAGTTCCGTTTGCTGGAGGTTACTGAAGAGGACGCAAAAATGGCCGATTACCTAATCGATTCATTAAGCGATAATGGCCTTCTTGAGCAAGACCTTGATAAGATAGCCGAGGATATTTCCTTCAGGCAGAACTGCTGGATCGAAACAACCCAGCTGGAAAAAGTGCTGAAACTGGTTCAGGAACTGGAACCCGCAGGCATTGCTACCCGTTCTATACAGGAATGCCTTCTCGCCCAGTTGTCGCGCATGAACAACAAGCGGCCTGATGTGAAAAAAGCCATCGTGCTGCTGGAGAATCATTATAATGATCTTCGCAACCGCCACATGGAAAAGATCATGCACAGCCTGGAAATAGATGAAGATGAACTGAAGATCGTATTGCAACTGGTAGCTAAGCTGAAGCTGAAACCCATATCTGAAAAGATCAACGGAACAGGTGTAAACAATAATATTCTTCCGGATTTCGTGCTGTTCAGGGATGGCAATTACCTGGAAGTGTCGCTGCATCGCCAACGGTCTGCTTCGCTTTACCTGAATCCCTCCTGGATGGAAACGGTTCACCAATCTTCTTCAAAAGGCGATAAAACAGACAAGGCCGCGCATCAATATCTCAAGAACAAGCTTCAATCCGCCCAATGGTTTATCAGCGCTATCCGTCAGCGTGAATCTACCATGCTGAAAGTAATGAAGGCAATCCTTCATCATCAGTACGATTATTTTCTGGAAGGAGATATAAAGCTGCTGAAACCAATGATCCTCAAAAACATAGCTGATGAAACCGGGGTTGACATTTCCACTGTTTCCCGGATCACCTGTAACAAATACGTTCAAACTCCTTTTGGTACGCTCTTATTGAAAGATCTCTTCACTGAAGGGTTGTCCAACGCTGATGGGGCCCTTATCAGCAATAAGGTTATTCAAAGCACTATCGAGGAAGTAATAGAGACCGAAGAGAAGACCAATCCATATACGGATCAGCAACTTGTGCAGGTGTTGGCAGAAAGAGGCATCAAGGTAGCCCGGCGTACCATTGCCAAGTATCGTGAGATGCTACAGATACCCGTAGCCCAGGTAAGAGCCCTGTGGGCATAATTTTTCCTGCTAATCAAGTAATTTAGAACTGAAATTATAACTATGCCCAAAATCTTTGTTATTGACGATGATCCAGATATTTGTTCTTTATTGAAACGTTTTTTGTCCCGGTACGGCTTCGAGGTACTGGAGTCTCATTCAGGCAAAAAAGCCCTGAATATACTCGAGACCTTTGTGCCCGACCTTGTGATGGCCGATTTCAGGTTAGAGGATATGGATGGAAAAGCATTGCTGATCAAGATCAAGGAAAAATACCCTAAAGTCCCGGTTATTATAATAACAGGCTACAGTGATATCAAAACTGCTGTGGAAGTAATGAAGCTGGGCGCTTATGATTATGTTACCAAACCTCTTTTTCCCGATGAGATACTGGTAACCATCCGCAAAGCGCTTGAGTCTGATGTATCATCACCTGCTTATGCTCCTCCAACAACAACAGCTCCTGCAGCCGACCAGAATACGGTTAGAAAAGAAAGAAAGCCGGCGCCGTCTGCAAATCTTGATGAGCCGATATTCAGCGATAGTGTGGCCTTCCAGTATATTCTGAAGCAGATAAACCTGGTGGCGCCTACCAATTACAGCATCATCATTTATGGCGAAAGCGGAAGTGGTAAGGAAGTAATAGCACAGGAAATCCATAAGCGCAGCAAGCGCAAGGATAAACCTTTCGTGGCCATCGACTGCGGTGCATTGTCAAGAGAACTTGCCGGCAGCGAACTTTTCGGTCATGAAAAAGGCTCATTTACCGGGGCGCTTAATCAAAAGCTTGGAAGTTTTGAGC
>JBAVMD010000452.1:0-30966 GCA_049689695.1 Chitinophagaceae bacterium
CTTACTGCTGCCGTCGGTAGAAAGAATATTTCCTTTAAAATAGATCTGGTCGTTTTGTATGGCAGCCAACGCTCTAATGGGCGTAGAGCATCCGCCCAGCAATGCACGCAAAAAGTCGCGCTCGATCTTGGTGCAGATCGCAGTGTGCTCATGGTTAAAGCCACTGCACGCTTCCATCGCAAATGCATCATTGCTTCTGCTTACCACCATGATAGCGCCTTGCGCAGGCGCAGGCAACATCCAGTCGAGCAGTATGCTGTTTTGCGGGCGCAGGTTAATGCGTTCAAGCCCGGCCTGTGCAAAGATGGCTCCATCCCAGTTCATTTCTTCCAGCTTTCTTAAACGTGTGTTCACATTGCCACGAAGATTGTGTACCTGGTGCAGGGGATACCTGTTGAGCCATTGCGCTTTTCTGCGAATGCTGCTTGTAGCAATGTTTGCGATGTAATCTTTTTCTGACAATAGATCGGTGTTTCCTTTATGCACCAGCAGGTCGCCTACCGGGCCTCTTTCGAGCACGGCTGCCTGCGCTATTCCATGTGGTAATTGGGTAGGCACATCTTTCATGGAATGCACTGCAAGATCGATGCGATCGTTCAGCAAGGCCATGTCGAGGCTTCGCGTGAAGATGCCCTGAACGCCCATTTCGTAAAGCGGTGTGTGGAGATCGACATCGCCTTCGCTTCGTATGTACACCAGCTCAGACGCGTGACCTTGCTTCGTTAACAGTTGCTGTACCTGTGTTGCCTGCCATACCGCCAATTGACTTTCGCGTGTACCTATCCGTAGCAGTTTTTGCATGTTCTTCAGTTTGGCCCGGTTGCAATGAATTCATTGATGGCCTCAATATAATGACAACCGCGCGTATTCTTGCTTCGCATTTTAGAGGCCATGCCGTTTATGACACGCTGGATCTTTTTTTCGGTATCCACCGTTCTTGCGGCTGAATGAGTGCGGGAAAACTGGATATATAAAGGGTGAGTATGAATTTCTTTCAATTTTGTCTTAACCGCTTTCAGCACAGGCACATGCTTGCGCATTTCATGCCATTCAACAAACTCTTCAAGATGTGCGGCGATGATGGTTTTTGCTTTTGGCACTTCCGCGCGGCGTTTTTGCAAGGTTTCGTCTTTCAGTTTCGAAAGCTCATCAACATTTACCAGTTTCACATTCGGCAAATGCCTTGCAGCAGATTCAACATTATAGGGAACAGAAAGATCAATAATGAGCTTGTCGCCCTGTCCTTCCAGGCAGGAGCGGCGAATAACAGGTTCCGCAGAATTGGTAGCTACCAATATGATATCGGATGATGCTATGCGTGCGGGCAATTCATGCATTTGTGCATGCTGAACGCCCAGCATTTCAGCCAGTTCCGCCGCTTTTTCTTCTGTGCGGTTAATGAGCGTGATGTTCTTTGTATCGAGATAATCAACCAGGTTCTTGCTGGTATTGCGGCCTATCTTTCCCACACCTAATAAAAGAATATTCTTGTGGGCGATATCAACAACTTTTTCCCTGATGTATTGCACAGCGGCAAACGATACAGATACCGTTCCGCCGCTTAATTCTGTTTGGTTCTTAATGGTTTTGGAGCATTGCAGCATGCAGTTCACCAGTCTTTCTGTGAAAGCGCCCAGCATGTTGTGCTCTTTGGAGATTTTTGCTGCAAGCTTTATCTGGCCCACGATCTCGTAGTCTCCCAATATCTGTGAATCTAACCCGGCTCCAACGTTCAAAAGATGTTTAACAGCTTCCTTGCCTTTCTTAATATAAGCGAGGTTGCGGAAAATTTCTTCAGATCCTTCAGTTACAGAGCAAAGCAAATGAATGAGCTGATCTGCTTCGCTGGCTGATCCATAAATTTCTGTACGATTGCAGGTTGAAACCACAAACACTTCATTCAAACCTGTTTCACGCGCTTTTTGAAGCAGCAGCGTGTATTGGTCAGAGTTCACGGCAAAAAGACCTCTTACCTCTGCATCGGTCTTTTTATAGTTGATTCCAGCTACAAAAAAATGGGAAGTATGGTTAGGTTGCAATGGCATGGTTATCATTCAAAATCACTGCGGCAAAATTACTGGCAGACATTTTAATGGACTAATAATACTGTCATTCACCTGTCATTTTAAACCACTATTGTGGTAAGGTACAAGGCACAAGTAACAAGGCACAAGGTTTCACCGCTTAGTTCTTAAATTCTTTACTTGCTTCTTGTTCCTTGTGCCTTGCTTCTTATTATTCTGTCACTACATTTGCGCCCAACTATGGCACAACGTGGAATTGTTTTGATGAATTTAGGCTCGCCCAACTCTACATCCGTAAAAGATGTTCGTATTTACCTGGATGAGTTCCTGATGGATAAGCGTGTAATAGACCTTCCTTACATTGCCAGGCTATTACTGGTGAAAGGCGTTATTGTTCCTTTTCGTGCACCCAGGTCTGCCGCGGCTTATCGCACCATCTGGACGAAAGACGGTTCTCCACTGGTTGTTGTGACAAGGCAATTGCAGGCAGCCTTGCAACAGGAGATTGAAGAACCTGTTGAAATTGCAATGCGTTACGGCGATCCTTCTCCAGCCAATGCATTCGATGCACTCAGCAAAAAAGTAAAAGATCTCGAGGAAGTATTATTGATACCGATGTACCCGCATTATGCTATGTCGAGCTACGAGACTGCAGTGGAATATGCGCGGGAAATACATCAGAAAAAAAAGTATCCTTTCAAACTCACAGTTGTTCCGCCTTTTTATAATGCACCAGCTTACCTGGAAGCGCTTACAGAAAGCATGCGCCCTTACCTGCAGCAGGAATACGATCATATTGTATTCAGCTATCATGGTATACCGGAACGCCATATTATTAAAGGCGATGTTACCGGCAATCATTGTCTCAAAACACCCAATTGCTGCGAAGTAAATTCTGAAGCGCACCGGCAATGTTACAGGCATCAATGCCTTACCACTACAAGATTAGCAGCAGAAAAATTAGGTATCCCGGCGGATAAATACAGCTATGCATTTCAATCGAGATTAGGAAGAGACGAATGGCTGAAACCATATACAGCAGCACGTTTGGAAGAAATGCCAAAAGAAGGCATTAAGAAACTGATCATAGTGTGCCCGGCTTTTGTGAGCGATTGCCTGGAAACACTGGAAGAAATTGCCGACCAGGGAAAAGAAAGCTTTATGCATGCAGGAGGAGAATCGTTCACTTTGATACCTTGCATGAATGTGCATCCTTTGTGGGTGAAAGCGATTGCAGGAATGTGCAAATTTGAAAATGACTCAATGGCTCAATCGGGTCACTGAGCCATTGAGCAATTGAGTTATTTTCACATTTTCAAATTATGCATCTCTACATCAAAGCGCTTCACATCATCTTCATTGTAACCTGGTTCAGCGGTATGTTCTATATCGTGCGGTTGTTTATTTACAATACAGAAGCAGGCGAAAAAAACGAAGTGGAGAGAAATATACTTCGAGCGCAATTTTCTATTATGATCAGGAGGCTCTGGCTGGGTATTACCTGGCCATCTGCAATACTTACACTTATATTCGGAGGGTGGATGTGGTACCTGCTTGGATCAACGCCCGGTTGGTTATTGGTGAAGCTGGCATTTGTTGCGGGATTATTTCTTTACCATGTAAGCCTGCAGGTGATATACAACCAACAATCACACAACATCTTTCGCTATTCTTCTCAACAACTGCGCATCTGGAACGAAGTAGCTACTATTTTCCTGGTAGCGATTGTAATGCTGGTAGTAGTAAAGCAACAGATTAGCCTGGTGTGGGGCCTGGGTGGATTGGTGTTGCTGGTTGTATTGCTGATGAGTGCGATAAAGATTTATAAGGCGATGAGAAAGGGGAGTAGCAAGTAGGGAGTGGCGAGTAGGAAGAATAACTATATTCCTACTTGCCACACGCCACACCCTACTTGCTTTTTGCTTTATCCAAAACAAAAAAAGGGCTACATGCTTCATAAAAAAGATGTAGCCCCTGATATGTGGCAATCAGAAATATTGGAATAAGGTTAATCCAGGATATTGAATCAGGTTTATCAGGATATTGAATAAGGTACAAATAGAATATTGGGGCATTGCCAATGGGTTCTCCGCGGCAAATATCAGAGATTAAAAACGGGTGGGTGGCGGATTGAAAATTTCATGAACGAAGGAATTATAAAAGGAAGGGGAGTAGGACTACCCCCCTTTTTAACCCCTAAACCCTAAACCGTAGAAAAAGGTGTCATATTCAATGAAATTATTTCAAATATCTTTTTTAACCGAGGTATTCTTTCTTAGGATTTGTCCTGCAAGCAGTTGCATCATCTACGCTGTACATTTCCCTTCTGAACCGTTGCAGTTCAGCTTTCATTTTTCATAAATTATGCCAAAGCCGGATTATGTGGAAAAAATATAATCACGGGCAGGTCATTTAGAAAGTTTTAACGAATGAGCGTTATACTTCCGGCCCGCTTTACGAGTTTATTGTGCATGTCTATGCCTTCGATCACCCAATAATACGTTCCGGTTGGCAGGGGGTTGCCATTGCGCCGGCCGTTCCAGGGAAGATTCAGGTCTCGCTGGTCATACATTACCTGGCCAAACCTGTTGAAGATCTTAAGGTAATTCAGCCTAAAATAGCCGATCACCTGTATGCGGAATTCATCGTTTATGCCATCGTTGTTTGGCGAAAATGCATTGGGAATGGTTAGCTGTGTTTCATCAAATACTTTGATCCGGATAAGGGTTTCGCCACTGCTGCACGGACCGTTGGCATATTTTACAACCACTTCCCTGTCTGTTGCAACCTGTTGCAAAACAAAATTGCCGCTGGTGTTCTTCGCTATCAATGCGCCTGTAATGCGGTCGCGTAGCTCATAATTTCCTGACCTTGTATCAAGTGGATTGATGTTTACGTTGCTGTTGCGTGCAATATTAATAAGCGGAGTATAACGCGGTGCCGGCAAAGCAGCCACTACAGCAGGTACGTTATAATTCCTGCTTCTTACTGTACAACCACGCACGTCTGTGATCAATAAATAATAATCCCCCGCTGCAACATTCATTAATTGTTGCGCCGTGCTTACCTGTTGGTTTGCAAGCGTTCGCCAACTGTATTGAAGGCCTGCAACATCACTGGTGGCTAATATGCCTGTAATGCGGCCTGTTTTGAATTGGCAGGTATCGCCGGCAATTGCTGCATTGGCTTCATTCAAAACAGGTAAAGGCAAAGCAGTGATGGTCTTTTTATAAAAAGGTATTTCGCAGCCGTTGGTATCTGTGGCTATGCAATAGTAAGTGGCAGGAGAAAGATCTGTGATGGATAAACCCGTGCCTACCGTGCTTGTGCTGTCTTTAAGCCATTTGAACGTAAACCATGAAAGATTGCTGCTTAGCTGCGTAAGCTTAATGGACCCGTTATTAGCACCGCATGTGCCATGCTTAATGCTGTCTGCCAGCACTTCAACCTGCATGGGTGGCGCCTGCGGTATCACATATACAAATGATTTCACCGTGCAGCCGTATGTGCTGTTGGTTGCAGTAAGCTGGTAGCTGCCGGCAGGCATTGAAACAAGGTCTGCAGCATTACCAACTACCTGGCCGGTAATTGTGTTGCGCCATTCAAGAGTTGTAGCGCCTGTGATCTTAATGCCGGTAATAGAACCGCTGATCTTTGTGCAACCTGTGGGTGCAATCACCCTCAGGGTGGAGTCGAGCTGCACACTCCCCCTGTCTGCAATAGTATAAACCGGCGAAAACAAGGTGTCGCAATTGCTGCCGTCTCTCACTTTCAGCCTGTAACTTCCGGGTTTTACATTGGTAAGGTCTGCGGTATTAGCTACGATGATGCCTGATTGATCAACCCACCAATATCTTGCAGTACCAGTGATATCGCTCAGCGTAATTCCCGTAATGCTGCCGTTGGTATTGCCACACGTAGCATCTTTTACCTGTACTGCAGAGATATTCATAGCCGGAGGCGGCACAATGTTCAACGTAAAGTAGGCGGTAGAATCGCCGCAGGCGCCTGAATTGTCTTTTACCACCAGCTTGTATCTTCCGGGGGCTGCATTTGATAAATTAACAGCAGAACTGATCAACGCACCTGCATCATTATACCATGCACGTGTAGCAAATTCCATATCAGTTAATTGAATGCCGGTAATAGATCCATTATTCCTTCCGCAGGACGGATGCACCACTACTGCATTCGCTGCATTTACGCGCGGAACTTTATTGGGCACTTCAAACACAGAAGAATAAACAACGCAGTTTTGTTGCCCTTCAAGCTTCAGCCTGTAACGGCCGGGCCTTGCATTGTTAAAGCAAAGGTTATTGCTCAGAGTAATTCCTGTTTCATCTTCCCAGGTCCACCTAACGCCATTCCTTACCCGAATTCCGCACACGGATCCGTTATCGAGACCGCAACGTGCGGCTGTTATAACAACGTTGTTTACATCGATCGAGGGAGAAACATCTGGAATGACGAATTGAAACGTTTCTTCGCAGGAGCTTCCAAGAGAAATTTTTAGAAAGTACCTTCCGGCGGGCACCAAAAAAAGACAGGTATCGTAACCTACAACCGCACCAGTTTCATCTTCCCAGCGCCATTTTGTTCCACTCAGAATTTTTAATCCGCAAACACTGCCATAACCGCCGGCACAGGTAACAGGATTGATCACTGCATTTCTTCTGTCTATTTCCGGCATGCTGTATTCCGATGTTGCCTGGAAAATATCAGAAGCGGTAGCGATAATATTATCTCCTGTAAGCGGCCCGTTGTACGACCAATCGCCATTTGCATCTGACTGCACGGTGGCCAGATAAGTTCTTCCTTCGCAGGTTGGACAGTTCTCATTATAAAATAATTCGATGGTATTATCGGGAAGAGATTTGCCGCTCACCAGGTTTCGCAATGGCTCAATGCGGTTTACATAGATAAAAGGCTGCGGCCGCTGCGCCGGGTTGTATACGCTCCAGTTTTGCTGAACGATGGCCCTTTTCTTATTGCAGTACGTGCTGTTTTTAGAAATGTTGATACTAACCGTTGCATCCATTACTATTGCGCCTTGTTTCCAGTACCTGATCACATTATCCTTCATCTTGGCCTGGTAGGAATTTTTTATCTGCACGGCAATTCCATAATTCGCATCACGGTCAGGGCTGCCCGTTCTGTCTTCGTAACCGAAAGTGTTGTTGAAAACATGGAAATTAGAATGAAGGTCTGTAGCGATGATGCCAACGCTCCGGCTTCGCCCGCCAATGTAATTATCGGTGATCACCGGATTGGCCACAATTCCGGGAAAATTGGGAAAAGCATTGATCTTGCTTACATTGATTGCAGCGCCAGTTATCGATGGAAGATTATCTCCTTTATAATCGATGCCAAAGCGATTGTGCGAGATGGTTGTAACCTGATCTGAATTATCTGTTCCTTCTACCACAATGTCTGTAGCAGAAGAATTGAAAACGTTGGTATAAGTATCATTACTTCCACCAATAGTAAAGTTGTTTGAATTTTTTTCGAAAATGATAGAATAAGTGTTCGTTGCAGATCCGCCGATGCGATCGCCGTAGGTAATACTTACGCCATCGCTATCTACACCAAAGAAGTTACTCCTGATGTTTACGTTTGATGATTTAAACCTTGAATCATATTCATCGTAAATTGCTCTTGTCCAGCCGCTGAGTACATTGCCTTTATCCGGCGCGCCAATTTCTATATTCCTGCTTCCCTGCAGGTAAATGGCGGAAAGCTTATCAGGCCTGAAGCCTATGGAAGTAACCACTGTACCTTTTAAGTAGAGACCGTATATTTTAATATTCTCCGTTTCTCTTGCATTGAACAGGTAAAGTGGATTAGTGCCATTATAAAACCCCTCTATCGAAATGCATACTTTGGCCTGTGATACGCCAAGTACCGGTCCCGGCTGTGTAGTGCCATCTATTATAAGGTTGCTCGTAAGAAAAGGCAGGGGATTATTCACCGGTATTTTAATCACCAACTCTCTTGCTCTTGTGATATTGAAGAAGATAAAATCCTGGGTGCGGTTACCATTGTCGGCGGCTTTTTGCAGTGCATCTCTCAGCGATCCATCGCCCGAAGGCAGCGTGCTGGTGACAAATAAAGTATCGGCCAAAACTTTTTGGCTGCCGAGGCAAAAAAATATAAGACAATAAATAAGCAGCCGTTTCATAAACAGGAGTGAATAAAGATACTAAAAAGGCCGCTTGCAGCCGCTTACCGCAGCAATGTAACAGAACCGTTCATGCGAATGGGATTGCCGGACTGGTCTGCCCCTTCCAGCATCCAGTAATAAGTGCCGGCAGGCAGATCATTTCCATTTTTGCGACCATCCCAGCCACCATTCAAACCTGAACGCTTGTATACCAATTGTCCATAACGGTTGAATACCTGCACCGATAAGGATTGTACAAGGCCTTCAGCCTTTATGAGCCATACGTCGTTGATGCCATCGCCGTTGGGTGAAAAAGCATTGGGCACCGTGATCTTTGTTTTATCGAACACCTTGATTTTTACGGTAGTGAACCCGCTGGAACAGGTGCCCGCCACATATTGAACGTAGTAAGTCTTATCCGCGCTGAGCACACCCGTTTCAAACTGGCCTGTAAGGCTTTGCGCCAGCATATTGCCATTTACGGGGGCATCGTACAGCTGGTACCATCCGCCGGCAGTAAGGTTTTTGATAATGAGGATGGTGCCGGTATTGCGCGGAATAAGCTGATCGTCGTATTGCGGAACCGGGAGCTGAAGGATATTATTCGATATAATGTATTCTTTGCTGCTGACCGTACAGCCGAGCCGGTCTGCAGCCTGCAGGCGATACCTGCCGGCAGGCAAGTTCATAATATCTGGTAGCGTATCGATGAGCGTATTGTTCTCGTTGGTCCACCTGAAACGGAAAGGCTGCACACCAAAACCTGTGCTCATGATGATGCCGGTTATACTGCCAGCATTTTGCCCGCATATATCATGATTGATCTTTGCGCGGGTTTCATCCATTCGCGGGGCCGGCGCTCCAACCAGGCGTGCGGTAAGTACTTTCTGTTCGCAATTGTTTGCATTCTTTGCGTACATGTAAAAAGTGCCGGAGTTAAAGCCCGTGAGCTCCAGCGTGGTGCTGAGCACAACACTTGGGTTGGCGCTGTCTACCCAGCGGAAAGTATATAATTGCGGATCGGGAAAATTAATTGCCCTTATATAACCGTTGGTTGAATCGCAGGTGCCGGGCCTGCCGTCGATCCTGAATCCCGCACTGGGCAATATGGGAAAGAAAGGATAAACAGGAACTGTGATGCTATCGGTCTGTTTCGTACACCCATATTGGTTAGAAACCTTCAGCACATATTTGCCCGGATAAACAAAGCCCGGATTCAGTTGCTGGCTCACTACCTGGCCTGCTGCATTGTACCATTTAAATTCGTCTGCGCCCGTTACATTAATGCCGGTAATGGTGCCGGATGCGTATGCGCACTGGCTGGAAGTAACTGCGAGTTGTGATGTATCGATCGTGATCAAACCAACCGCCTGGATGGTATAAAATGCGGTTGTAATGGTATCGCATCCGCCTGCATCCTTGAATTTAAGCCTGTATTTTCCTGCGGGAATATTTAAGAGATCAGCTGAACTGCCCACTACATTATTCAGAGAATCAACCCACCTGTAAACCGGTGTGCCTGTTACATTGGTAAATGTAATGTTGGTGATACTTCCATTGGCAAGCCCGCATTTTGCCGGTGCTACCTGTACGTTTCCTGTTTGAATGGTTGGACCAGATTGATTGATGAGCTCAAAATATTCGGTTGAATCACCACATCCATACGTTGTGTCCAAAACAATTAATTTGTATTTGCCAGGACCGGCATTCCTTAATTCCAATTGATTGCCCACAACATTGCCCTGCTCATTTTTCCAGTAAAGTTTATCGAAATAGCCAGATGTGCCTATCTGCGTAACACTTCCATTGTTAGCTCCGCACGAAGGATGAGTGATCTTCGCAACGGCATCATTAATTCTGGGCGTTCTGTCAAATAATGCAATGCGTTCACGTACATCACAACCTGCACCCTGGTCTACAACAAACGTGTAATAGCCCGCCGCCAGATCAGTGAGTTCTTCAATATTGTATACTGTATCCCTGGTGCCATTGAAAGGTTCCCGTATCCAGAAATAATGAGCGCCTTCTATGTATTGCATTCCTTTGATATAGCCATTGTTCAACCCGCAAGTAGGCTCTTTTGTAAACGTTGTATTGTATAAATACCTCGGCGACGCAAGCTCACCGGTTTTTCCTGCTGCTGTTGTAGCTGTAGCGGTAACGCCTCCAAAAAGATCGCCAACAAATTGCCAGTTGCCATTGGCATCTGAGTAGGTATAACCCGTATAATATTGCGCATTGTTGCAGCCTGTAAGGCATTTTAAATTGCAGAACACTTCTATTTTGCAATTAGGTGTAGCCTTTCCGCGTACAGTATCGTTTTCGTAATAAAAAATATCAACATCTGGAATGACCGGGCTGTTGTTTACCGAAATTCCTTTCCTGGTACAGTAAATACTGTTTTTGGTAATGGTTATATTATTTGAAGCTGATATGCCTACGCCGGTGCCATAAACCGTTGTAATGATGTTGCTGTCTGCGGGGTTAGGTCCGCCTATACTTCCATTCTCGCATTCGATTATAAAAATGCCGCCGCTCAATCCAAATTCAAGCACATTGTTTTGCGTAAGCAGGCCTATCTTATTTCCTTTTACGTTGATAAATCCTTTCTTTTCCTCAATTTTCAGGAATACTTTGTTCTGGCCTCCATAAACACCCCAGGTAGAATTGAAAGTGTTATTTAATACGTCTATGTTGATGCTGTCTGTGAGATAAAAACTTGTCTGAAACATTACTGAACCCGATGTGAGCGCCTTTGTCCGGGCATAATTACATCCAAAATGATTGTCTTCTATTTTAGCAAAACCGGTATTGATCGAACCAAGCGTATCGGCATAAAAATAAATGGAGATCTCGTAAGGCATCGCCACGTAATTATTCCTGATAGTTATATTCGATGGGTTTCTGAGCGCAATGCCGCCGTTGCCGATGGTGGTTCCATACATGTCTTCGCCATCTTCGCTCAGGCCGACAATATTTCCTTCGAACCGGAAATTTTTGGAGAAGCTCCAGAACCACACGCCTACATGGTTTTGCCCGGTCTTTACTGCTGCTGTGGGGCCAACAAAATAATTGCCCTTGCCTGTGGCGCCAATGGTAATTGAATCGGTATAAATGAGCTCTATCAAACCGGGCGACCAGATCACGTTTCCTTCCTGGATAAAGTATATCCCATATATCTCTACATTCTTGCTATGGTAAATGCGAAATCCGGCAATTTTTCCGGCGAAGCTGGGCGCCGCATTGGTCAATATCACCTTTGCATCGCTTTTGCCGAATGTAGTTCCGGCTTGGGTACTGCCATCTACTACCAGGTTTGAGGTGAGATAAGGAAGACTGTCGGTAAGCTTGATGGTCCTTCCGGCCCGGCTCAGGTCGGGCAGGTTGAATGTAATGTAATCGGTGGTTGCCGTGCCGTTGGCCGCGGCCTTGAGGATCGCTTCGCGAAGCGTGCCCGGTCCGCTGTCTGCATTGGATGTAACAACAAACGTGTCGGCGGCCGCCAAGTTGGCGAAAAAGGACAATAAAAGGATAAGTGGCCAGGGTTTCAGGCTCATAAGTCAGGGGGTCTGGCGTCAAATATAATACGCTAATATCATCCGTGCAATTCCCGCTGCTGATGCTGATTTGGTGTGCAAATCCCCGTAACTTCGCACACATTTTTAATCACAGAAGAAAACACGGATTATCAGGATTTAAGGATTACACGGATTTCTTAATCACTTTGATCCTTAAATCCGTTCGAATCCGTGCTTTTCCAAATCCATATCATCAGTGATGTCGAAATATCCTGAGTTTCCAAAGCTTGACCTGCCCGCTATCGAAAAAGATGTTTTAACGAAGTGGGACAAGGGCAATGCATTTCAGAAAAGCGTTGACCTGCGTGCAGGCTCAAAGCCTTTTGTATTTTATGAAGGTCCGCCCAGCGCCAATGGCCTGCCTGGTATTCACCACGTTATCAGCCGTACGCTGAAAGACCTGGTATGCCGGTACAAGACCATGCGCGGCCACCAGGTGCAACGCAAGGGCGGCTGGGATACGCATGGACTGCCCGTTGAACTGGGCGTTGAAAAAGAATTGGGTATTACTAAAGAAGACATCGGCAAAAAAATCACTGTAGAAGAATACAACCAGAAATGCCGCGAGGCCGTGCTTCGCTATAAAGACAAGTGGGACGATCTCACCCGCCAGATGGGTTATTGGGTAGACCTCGAGCATCCTTATATCACTTTCGATAATAATTATATCGAAACGCTTTGGTGGATACTTCAGCAGCTTTATAAGAAAGGGCTGTTGTATGAGAGCGTGAGCATTCAGCCTTACTCGCCGGCAGCCGGTACCGGGCTAAGCTCGCATGAGCTGAACCAGCCGGGGACTTATAAGAATGTAAAGGACACTTCGGCGGTGGCGATGTTCAAAGCGGTCAGGAATGAGCGGTCGGAGTTTTTGTTTGAAGCCGTTGAGAAGGCACAAGAGACAAGGGACAAGGAACAAGAGGTTTTCTTCCTGGCGTGGACGACTACTCCCTGGACACTTCCGTCAAACCTTGGTTTGACCGCAGGGCCTGATATTGAATACGTATTGGTGAATACCTTCAACCCATACACCCATTTGCCGGTGAACGTAGTGCTGGCAAAGGCATTGGTAGATAAATACTTTAAGCCGGAAGGCGAGAATTCCGCAACTGAATATAAAGAAGGCGATAAGATACTTCCCTGGAAAATAGTGGCCAACTTTAAAGGGGCGCAGCTTGAGGGATGTACTTATGAGCAATTGCTTCCTTACGAAGCCAATTCATTGAAGGAGATACTTGAAGAAACGCCTGATGCAAAACCGTTCCGCGTGTTGCTGGGTGATTTTGTTACCACAGAGGATGGTACCGGCATTGTTCATACTGCACCGGCTTTTGGCGCAGATGACTTTAAGGTTGGAAAGAAGTATAACATCGGTATCCTAACCATGGTAGACAGGCAGGGTAAGTTTGTAGATGGCCTGGGTGAGTTCAGCAACCGCTATGTAAAGAATTATAAGGACGATAAGAATTACGTGGATGTGAATGTTGACATCTGCGTGAAGCTGAAAAAAGAGAACCGTGCTTTCAAAGTAGAAAAGTATGAGCACAGCTATCCGCATTGCTGGAGAACAGACAAACCTGTGCTGTATTACCCGCTGGATGCCTGGTTCATCAGAACTACTGCTTTGCAGGAAAGGATGGTGGAACTGAACAAGACCATCAACTGGAAGCCTAAGTCAACCGGCGAAGGCCGTTTTGGCAACTGGCTGGAGAATATGGTTGACTGGAACCTGAGCCGCAGCCGTTTCTGGGGCACGCCCCTGCCCATCTGGAAAACAGATGAAGAAGATCCCGAAATAAAATGCATCGGTTCCATTGAAGAGTTGAATGCTGGCATCAGGAAAGCCAGCGAAGTATTAGGTGGAGATGTGAACAGGCATTACCTGCACGAAGGAATTCTTGACCTGCATAAGCCTTACGTGGATGAGATCATATTGGTGAGTGATAGCGGCAAGCCCATGAAACGCGTACCGGACCTGATCGACGTATGGTTCGATTCCGGCGCCATGCCGTATGCACAATGGCATTACCCGTTTGAAAATAGAGAGTTGGTAGACAGTGGCACGTTCTTTCCCGCGGATTTCATAGCAGAAGGTGTTGACCAAACGAGAGGCTGGTTCTATACCCTGCATGCTTTGGGAGTGTTGCTGTTTGACAATGTAGCGTATAAAACTTGCGTTTCCAACGGCCTTGTGCTGGATAAGACGGGGAATAAGATGAGCAAGCGGCTCGGTAACGTGGTTGATCCTTTCAAGACCATCGCGGATTTTGGGGCAGACGCCACCCGCTGGTACCTTATCACCAACGCTTCGCCCTGGGACAATATGAAATTTGACCTGGAAGGCATTCGCGAAGTGCAGCGCAAGTTCTTTGGTACACTTTATAATACGTACCAGTTCTTTGTGCTGTATGCCAACGTTGACGGTTTTACTTTCAAAGAAAACTACATCCCGCTGCAGGAACGGCCGGAGATAGACCGGTGGGTACTTTCAGCGCTGAACTCGCTTATCCGCAAGGTAACTGCGTTCATGGACGATTATGAACCCACCCAGGCAGGGCGCGCCATCGAAGAGTTTGTAGATGAGCACCTGAGCAATTGGTATGTACGGCTTTGCCGGCGCCGGTTCTGGAAGGGGGACTACGGGGGTGATAAGATCTCCGCGTATCAAACCCTATATGAATGCCTTGAAAAGATCACGATGCTGATGGCGCCCATTGCGCCCTTCTTCAGCGATGCGGTCTTTACCAACCTGGACAGCGTGACCAAACGCTTTGGGGCGGAGAGCGTTCATCATGTTGACTTCCCTGTGGCCGATGCTTCAGTCATTGACCCTGCTTTGGAAGAGCGGATGATATTGGCGCAGGATATATCCTCCCTGGTGCTTTCACTTCGCAGAAAGGTGAATATCAGGGTAAGGCAGCCGCTTCAGAAGATGCTGATACCGGTTTTGAACCCCGGAATGCAAGAGCAGCTGAAGAAAGTGGAAGATCTTATCAGGAACGAAGTAAACGTAAAAGAGATACAATACCTGACAGATACAGAGGGATTCATCACAAAAAAGATCAAGCCTAATTTTATAGCCCTGGGTAAAAAGCTGGGCCCTAAAATGAAAGCGGTGTCTGCCGCTTTGGCTGAATTTACCCAGGAAGATATTGCCAGGCTCGAAAAAGAGGGTTCGTATTCTTTGCCAATTGGTGATGAACCCGTAATATTACAACTTGCTGAGGTAGAGATAACAAGTGAAGATGTTCCGGGCTGGATGGTGGCCAATAAAGGCCCTTTGACGGTTGCTTTGGATATTACGGTTACTCCGGAACTACTCAACGAAGGAAACGCCCGTGAACTTGTAAACCGGATACAAAAGATCAGGAAAGACAGCGGATTTGAGCTGACTGACCGCATCTTTGTTAAGGTTACAGAAACCGATGCCCTGAAATCGTCCATCACACAGTTTAATGACTATATTTGCGCCGAAATTTTGGCAGATAAGCTGGAAGTAGTTCCCCAAATGGCTAATGGCACTGAAATAGAAGTCAATGATATTCTTTTGAAAGTTTTAGTTACTAAAAAAGCCTAACCGTATGGCAATCAAGAAAAAGGCGGCAAAGCCGGCAAAAAAAGCCGTAGCAAAACCCGCCGCTAAAGGCAAGCAGGCAACTGCAAAAAAATCAGCGCCTAAAAAGCCTGCTCCCAAGGCTGCACCAAAGGGAGCAAAGGTGGTCGCCAAGCCTGTTCAGAAAAAAGTGAGTAAGCCAGTGGCAGCGCCGGCCAAAAACGCCAAATCGGTAAAAATGCCATCCAAACCTGTTCCAAAGAAAGCGGAGCCTGCTGTTGCAAAACCTGCACAACCGCATCCGCCGGCCGCTAAACCTGTTGCTCCTGCTGAAAAGCCGGCAGCTCAGCCTGTAGCCGCCGCCCCGGTAAAACCAACGGTACCTGCACCTGCACCTCCGCCTCCACCAAAGCCTATGGCTAAAAAAGAACCGGCAAAACCGGTGAAGGTCGTGATCCCGGAGATGAAGACTAAAAGTTCTGTGAAGTACCAGCCTGAGTTTACCAAGTCAGTTTTAGACACACCTCTTCAAAACATTCAAACCGGACCCACCATGCGATATAGTGACGCTGAGCTTACTGAGTTCAGGGAGATAATTATGAAAAAACTGGAAGCAGCCAAGAAAGAGCTGGCTTACCTGCAGGGCCTCATTACCAGGAAAGATGAAATGGGAGGAGATGAAAGCGAAAACCGCTACATGACCATGGAAGATGGAAGCATGAGCATGGAACGCGAACAGCTTAGTCAGATGGCAAGCCGCCAGATCACTTTCATAGATCACCTGGAAAAAGCGCTCATGCGTATTGAGAACAAAACTTATGGCATTTGCCGTGTTACCGGCAAGCTGATAGATAAAGCCCGCCTTCGTGCTGTGCCCCATGCTACACTGAGCATTGAGGCTAAGCAGACAATGAATAAATAAATTTTGCAATCGGGAAATTTTGGATTGAAACTCAATCTGAAATTTCCCGATTCGCATTTACGACCTCTTCCTTCTTACAAACCAGAACACTCCAATTGCAATTAACCCTGCGGTTATCCACCATATATAACCGTAACTGGCATTTTTTTGCCCGCTGTACCCGGTGATCACAAAGCCTGCCCAATAGAAAGGCGAGCTTTGATCATCCGATGCCTCATTGAGGTATGCAAGCTTTGCAGATCGCAGCGAAGCTGCGTATGAGCTTTCGGGCAGTTCATCGTAAAAAGAATTGAACAGGCGCGCGGTAGACCGGTCATTAACCTTCCATAGACTATTTATGATATTGCCGGCGCCTGCATAGTAAAAGCCACGCGCAAGGCTCATAGCGCCTTCGCCCTTTTCAATTTTTCCTATTCCTGATTCGCAGGTGCTTAATACCACCAGGCTAGCGGGAATGTGCAGGCTATAAAGTTCGTTGAGGTAAAGCGTGCTGTCTGCAAACTGGATGGCAGATCGCATTCCTTCAAGATCTCCGTTTGCATGTGAAGCAATATGAATGATGGATGATTGCGCAGCCTGTTCCCTGAAATTGGCTAAGGTGGCGGAATTTTTTACGAAGAACTTTCCGCCGGTTGATTTTGCGCAGATGTTCTCTATTTCATCAGCAGTAAAAGGCAGTGCAGGTAGTTGTTTATTTCCAAACTCAACCGGTGCAAAACCTGCAAGGCCGTTTTTATTGTTGTTGGCCGGTTGCTTAAGTAAGGCAGTAACGGAATATCCAAGCGTGGTCTCAAATTTCCTGACGAGATAGGGAAGGTTTTTCAGATTGAGGCTTTGTGCTGGCGCAGTAAGCAATGCATCGAAAGGAAAAACATTCAGCTTGCCATCAGGTATAATAACGAGCGAATTTATTTTATCATCTTTTATGAGCGGATGAATAAGGGTGAGATACAGATTGTGTGAAATGCGCTGCCATGCGAGGGGGTTGGAAGTTATCAGGCGCTTATTGCTAAAAAAATCAAGAAATGAATCTACCTGCATGTTTATGGAACGTGGCAGCAGATAAAGAGTGGGTTGCTGATCTTTCAAAAGCGTAAATGCATAAGCTGCGGAATCGCCGGAGAAATATTCTATCAAGCCTGTTTTATTGTTAAGCAGGTTTTTTTCTGCAAGCTGAAGATTGAGAGAGTCTTCTGTTTCTAACAAATACCTGTACGCGCTGTTGTCATGCCTGAGTTGAATGCGCGCATCCAGCAACTGTTGTTCCAGCAGGTCTTTTTCCCTTCTTAATTGGTTTATGTTTAAAGAGTCTTCATCTGAATGTTTGTTGGAAAGCTCGTACATCTCTTTTTCTTTGGCTGTTACTTTTAACTGCAGGTGTTCAGCATTTCGGTAAAGACTGTCGTTGAGCAGGCCGGATGCGGCAATATTTTTTCTGATGGAATTCAGCAATACAATGGATTTGCTTTTTTCTGCAAATTGCCAGGCTTTTTTTATCCACGAATTATTTTTTGTTTGCTGATGCAGATCATAGCAGCATTTGATGGCGCGTTCACTTCGCTGCCGGCTTTCCTGCAATTGCAGCAGCCTGGATTCGTCGTAAGAAAAATGCTGCATCAGTTTATTTTCTACTTCAAATGCCAGATCAAAACAATTAACAGCCTGCGTTAAATATTTAAGTGATTCGTTTGATTGGGAATTACGCATCATCCAGTGAGCCTTCGCATCCAGGGCTTCCATAATGGTGTTTTCAGGATAGATATTTTGTTTTGAAGGCAAGGAGAAAATATCTATGCTGTCAACATCTGTAACCGTATGCAGACTCTTTTGAAGCGTCAATATCTCTTTCTGAGGATCATTATTGAATTTGTAAAATTCCGCAAGCGATAAATAGGCTTTTCCTATTTCTCTTGTTCTTTGGGTGCCTTCATATTCTATTTTTTTCAGGATAGCTGTTTGATAAAACATTTCCGCTTCAGGATGATGTTGGTGCATTCTTACCTGTGCCAGCGTTTCATAAGTACCTGCAATAAAGTCGGGCGCATCCGGGTCATCTATAGATGATAATAATGATAATGCAAGTCGGCTGTATTTTTCAGCTGCTGATTGGCTAAGGCCGATTTGAACAGAACCCATGGTGCTGTACAGTTTGGCCTTGCTCCAGGGTGTAAGACTATCGAGCAATAAGGCTTCCTGAAGAATAGTGACAGCCGTATCAGGTTTCCCGATATCGTTGTATAAAATCGCGAGATTTACATACGGTGTTGCCAATTCATTGTTGCTGCCGTCTTCTTTGCATCTTGTTATTTGCCGTGTGCGGATAAGTATCGATTGAGTAATATCGCCAAGGCGGTTGTGAATACTGGCCAGCAGGTTGAGCGTCACAAACTCCTGCCGGAAAGACCTGAATCCAATTAATGCGCCGAGGCGGAGCGTGGTTTCAAAATCGTCTTTTGCGCGGTAATAGTCGCCGGCATCGTCAAGGTCGCACGCACGATTGTAATAGGCGTTCCTTAATTCGTTTGACCGGCTGTAATACTCCCTGTATTGAATCACACTGTCGAGCAATGGTTGCTTGTACAAAACGCTATCAGGATTTTGTATAGAAAACATGGAGTCGTAGAAGCCGGTATAGATACTCGTCCATTTATTCCAGTCTTTCGTTTTATAAACGGCAGCGCTGTCTATAGCCGCAATGATCAACGGGTGAAGAGGTTGTTTCTGATTAACAACCTGGATTTTTTTTGGTTGATTTTTTTCAGAGCTGTCACAGCCCGCAGCACACAAAAGGAATATGCTCAGCACAATCAGTACTTGTACGCGGGAAGGATATGGTCTTGCTTTTTTTATATTGATAAGGTATGATTGATAAGTTGATTGTTATTGAAAGCCACAATACCAAAAAGCTTGCGGGTTTGGAAGTTTGCAGCTTGGGCAGTGCTTTCTGGACTGGCAGGTATTTTTAATGTTTTTGCAGGCGGCAACAAAATCACTCAGCCTGAAATGAATGGTATTGGTGCTGGTCAGTTCATTTGCGCGCCCGAATTTTATAATGGCCTGCACCGGCATCTTAGCTTTAGTAAGCCCCACATTGGTAAGTTTAATGGAAAACCGCACTTTGCCTCTCGTTCGCCAATGACCTGTTGGCAGCATATTAACTCCTTCCAGTAATTCATTGCGGAAGCTAACCTGGATCTCGCTGTTGCCAATGGTTCGTTGCGGGGGAAAGCCATCACGCAATTTTACTACTGAGGCACGATTCTGATTTCCGAATACGGCATCTACCACACGGAACGACCTGAGATCGAAGTTTTCCGCTGAAAGCTTTATTCCCAGCGTGATGTCGTCTTCATCAGCTAAACCGGCATTCTCCATATCCACTTCAAACAATAATGCCCCGTTCTGCGAGTAGTAAGAACAGTTTAGTGGAAGCACCAACCTGTTTGGATCATGTGACCTGGCAACGGAAAGATTATAAGTGTATTGAGTGCTGTCATGCGTGAAGAGCCTCATGACCAGTGATTCACCTACCGGATAATAGCCGATATGCTCGTCGGGATGCAGGTTGAAAAATATGTTTGTTACACCTCCTTCGGGAATATTACTGATGTCAAACCTGAATGTATTATGATTAGGGTAAGCCGTAACCGTTCTTTCAACATTAAAGCCCCGGAAATAGAAGTCTCTTGCTGTCAGAAGCAGGTCGGCATCCATATAAAGCCTTGCTGATGATTGACGCAGATAATTATTATTAATGGTGATAACACCAACCATTGCATCTCCGGGAACTACCTCACCTGGAAAGATGGATAAGGTAAACGCAGCTGCAGGATAAGTAAGCGCATTGTTCGCATGGGCGTTAGCAATAGGCCTTACCGAAGAAGTCATCTGCCGCACTCTTGGCCCGCCTTTATCATAAGTCTTAATAATATTTACAGAAGCATTGTATGTTCCGGCCTGCAAATACTGATATCTGCCGTTACGCGGAAAGCTTTCCGTGCGGTCGAGCAATGCCTCGTAAGTAACGTTTTCCTGTATATAATTTCCATCTCCTGTTTGTATAAATACAACCAGGAAAGGATCAGGTGTTTCAGGCGTTACAGGTTCATCACTGGTGCTACATACAATACCGGATAAAACAAATTTCTTTGCGTTGTTATCGTAACTGAATGTTGCCGATTCAATGTTGATGGTCTTTGTTTGCGCGGCAGCTGTGCCTGTAAATAAAAGCATGCATAGGAACACACAAATAAATTTCAGGCGTGTCATAGCCGGGCAGTTTAAGGGTGAAAAAAAATCTGAAGGGGTGGATAAGGCAGGAGAGTAAGTTAAAAAAACTTCCGGTCATTTAATTATATTTCCGGTTTTAGCTGAATTAGTAATATGCGTTTCAGCGATAAATTGCTATTGTGCCTGCATACTATTGATGGGATTATTTGCATCCATAAGCCGGCATTTTATTTCTTCAGTGCGTGTTGGCTTACTTCCAAACCAGATGACAGCACTTACCGGAATAACATCATGAAATTTCACATAGTTTTGGGTTGTTATGGTAAAGTAAATAACAGCTTTTGTTTTGGGGTGGCCGTCAGGCAAATGATTTGTTCCTTCGAGCATTCCCTGATCGCATCTGTAGGTAAGATTAGATGCATATTCCTGCCAGGGTAAAGTGTCTGGGACATGAGGTTGTGACGTTCGACGCATTACCACGCTTGTATCCCCATCCCTGAAAATTACTTCAGTAAATTTAATTGTGCTGTTGAGCAATTGGTTGTTTTTGAAACGCAACCCAATTCTTATATTATTTTCCGATGCCGCTCCGTTATTCTCCAGATCCAGCCGAAAAGACAGCGTTCTTATATTAGTGTCAAGGATTAATTTGTATGGGTACTGTGAGCTTCTTTTATAAAAAACAGAACGTAACAGGCGTAGCTGGTTAGGATCATGCGAATCAACTAATTGTAATTCTCCACTCGCATCGTTAAGTCCAAAGGTCAGAAGTTCTCCCATATCAAAATTTGTAAGACCGCGTGCAGGCACAACCTCAAAAAAGATGTTTACAAAGTTGCCGGCGCTTTCCCTGTTGCTCATTTCAAAAGGTAAAATGCGGGTGCTATCATTCAATGGCATTCCCCGTCCGTCTGCGGGAACAGGCAACCGGAAACTGGTTGTGGTATCAACAGATGCGGTAGTTATACGAATATTGCATATCGAAAGAGAATCATGCATAAAAAGCCAGGTCTTATCATTTAAATAGTCTGATTTCACCGTTATAACAGCCGTCATGGTATCGCCGGGAACAATATCTCCCGGTATCACCCTCATTTTAATCGGGCCGCCTGATAATGCCGGGTACGTCATATTCCGGTCAATACGGATACTTCTGGCCGTAGTTTGCAACATCCTTGTTCTTGGGCCACCTTTGTCATAAGTTTTTACTATCCTGGCATTCGCGCTGAATGCGGCATTTCTTCGATAGGTGTGAGGAATAAGAAAATTCCCATTATTTAATTTTAATTGTGAATACGTGGCCGTTGTGTCAATGCAGCGTCCATCACCAGTTTCTATTAATAACTTGATCCCGGGTTCGCTGAACCTGGGCCTGGCAGGTGTAATAGCCTCGGCAATTAAGCCGCATACGATGTTACGGACTACAAAATTATTTCTGATAGAATCATATGATAAAGACGCACTGTAAATATTTATCGTTTTAGTCTGGCCAAAATTCGCTGATATCAGCATCAGCATCGCATAAGATAATGATAGTAACTGTTTCATGGATTAAAGTATTAATGATTAATAAATAGCCTGTCCCTGCCAATGCAGGAACAGGCTTGTTTTGGTTTACCTCACAATCTCCCAACTATATTTCACATTGTATTCTCCGCTAAACTGCCTGTAGCGCAGGTTCATTTGCGGTGACTGCAGGCTGTTGTTTACAAAAGTTCCGTTAGAACTTGTAAGCGTAATGGTGGCTACCTGTGGCGTAAAGATGTCATCGCTCAACAGGCCTACTATCCAACCGATAACAGCGCCCAGTATCAACCCGGCCGCTACGCCAATAATAGTTCCGATAGGCCCGGCTACTGCAGTTCCTATTGAACCCCCTATTGCTCCGCCGATAGCTGCACCGGCTGCTGCGCCAAGAGCGGTAAGAATGGTAGTAACCTCTGCCCTGATGGCATCATACAGTTCCTGAATGAAACTTCCGAAACCGCCGCTGTCTTTTTCTGCCAGGCTCAGGAAAACCGCATAGGTTTTGGGGTACCCGCCACCGTTTATTGTAAATGATTTCAGCAATTGTGCAGGCGAATAGTTCTTTGTAGTTCCATCATTGAAGCTGCCCACGCGAAACTGGTTGATCTTTTCAGAACGGTCTGTATCGTCCAATGTTACCCCGCCCATATTGATGGTATCACTTCCGGCTCTTTCAACTAACCAGTTACCTGTTTCATCAATGCATTTTACCTGGTGCACCTTGAACTTAAGACCTCTGTTGACTGAAATAGTTGGAGCAGGTCCGGCTCCTGCAACGCCGGCCACACCAGCGCCATTAGGCGACTCATGACTGTTTTGCTCAGTAAGCTCTGTAACGCGGTCGATCACCTTTTTTGCAGTGGCCTCATTAAAGAAACGGAAGCGTCCTTTCAGGTCGGCTTGTGTCAATGCATATTTTTCCGATGCCATATCGATTCCCATATTCGCTACCTGGGTGCGTAAAGGGGCGGTGAAAAAACGTGAAGAGTGTTGTCTCGAAAGAACCACTCTCTTTTTTTCTTCAGGCATTTCGTGTACATATTTTTGAACAACCAGTGCAGCGGAAGGATATTCTTTCGATTGTCTTACACCCACTTTCAGGTTACCGGGCTTAAATTTAAAATTGGTTGGGTCGCTTGTTGCGGCCATGGCCTGGAGAACGTTGATCTTGATCTGGTCTGTAACAGCATCAACAAACTGCGCTACTGCTACGTCTTTAGGATCCGAGGGTGAAATTGAAGATAAATAAGTGACTGACATAAAGATTAGTTTTAATGATCACGCCTACTCTGTTACCGGTTTTCAGCATCCCCGGGGTTGCAACTACAGCGTTATATCAGGCGCCGCAAAATTTGTTACCCCGGCGGAAAAAAATTTCATTAATTTCTCACCGGTATTGTAAATGCTTCACGCAGATCAACGATATATCGATGCATTACTGGCAAACAACTACCCGGTAATTGAAGAAATTTACACGCGTTTTTCACCACGAATCACCAGCCTGGTATTGCGCAACAATGGTTCGGAAATGGATGCGGCCGATGTTTTCCAGGATGCTTTGCTAATGATCTGCCGCAAAGCGAGGGATCACCAGTTTCAACTCACCTGCCCAATGGAAGCCTTTTTATACCTGGTATGCAGGAACCGCTGGCTGAACGAATTGCAGAAAAGAAAAAACAGGCACGTAACAATCGATGAGGAGAAAGGATTTGATATCGGGCAAGACGCTTCCGAAACCTATCAGCAGTTCCTGGTAAAAGAAAAACGAAGGGAACTTTTAGAAGAGAAACTGCAACTGCTGGATGAAGGATGCCGTGAATTATTAAAGCTGTCATGGAGTGGCCGGCCTATGGAAGAAATTGCAGGCATGTTGAACTTTACCTATGCTTATGTGCGCAAGAAAAAGTCTGGCTGCATGGCAAAGCTCATTACGCTTGTACGGTCGTCTGAACAATACCATGTTTTACAATGGTGATATATGAGCGATGTGTTTGAAACGATAGAAGCTTATCTCGACGGCAGCCTTTCTGCTGGAGAAAAACGTGCCTTCGAGGAGCGGTTAAAAACCGATGCGCAATTGGCCCAAACGTTCAGGGAGTACCAGGGCATTGAATCGTCTATGCGTAACGCAGCCCCGGCTGCTGATGAAGCTGCGCTCAAAGATTCACTTCAGCAATTGCGTAAAAAATATTTCACGGGCAAGCGCTCTGTTACCCGCGACCTGTTTATAAACTGGCGTGCTATTGCGGCTTTGGTACTTATAATAGCTGCTGCAGCCATATGGCTCACACGCAGCGGCGATATTAATAGCGAAGAGTTATACCTTAAATACGCGCAGCATAGTTTGCTTGACAATAATTCCCGCGGTGCGGGAGACGATTCACTTGCAACGCGTGCGGCCCGTGCATTCAATGCCAGGCAATACCCGCAGGCGGTCACCTTGCTGCGCGACTATCTTGTTCGTGAACCCGGTGATATAGAGATGCAGCTTGCTCAGGGAATATCTTACATGGAAATGGACAGCCTTGCCGCAGCACGGCAGGTGTTTAATAATATCGCCGGCGGACAAACTGCATTTGTTCACAAGGCGCAATGGTACCTCGCACTTACTTATCTGAAAGAAAAAAATTACGATCAATGCAAGAGAATACTGGCTGCTATTCCGCAGGATGCAGAAGTGTATGATCAGGCGCAGGCGTTGTTGAAGGAGCTATAGTATAAAATGCAAAAGGGAGAATGTAAATGAAAAAAGAGTTTCTTTTTCATTTACATTCTCCCTTTTGCATTTCGCATTACATATTAAAACCCTCTTCTTCCCTCAGTGCTATTTCCCCAGAACTGGCCCGGCATGGGTTTGTTCAGCAGGTTATCGTAAAAGAATTTATAGGTCTCGAGGCGGTTGTGCGCTGCTTTATTAGCGCTGTTGCCGCCGATGCCATGACGTTCGTTTGGATATACCATGAACTCAAAATGCTTCTTTAGTTCCTGCATCTTATTGATGAGTACAATGCTGTTCTGCATGTGAACGTTGTCGTCTGTAGTGCCATGTATAATACGCAGCATGCCTTTGTACTTATCTGCATACGTCATTACCGAAGTAGCTTTATAACCTTCAGGATTTTCCTGCGGCGTGTCCATGAAGCGCTCGGTATAATGCGTATCGTAGAACTGCCAGTCTGTAACCGAAGCATTGGCAATACCATGTGTAAATACATCAGCTCCGTAAGTGAGCGCCATGCAGGTCATGTAGCCCCCAAAGCTGCCGCCTGTAATGGCGAGTTTATTAGTATCTACCCAGGGTTGCGTACGCAGCCATTTTGCACAGGTCATATAATCTTCGATCTCCGGTTTGCCCAGCTGGCGATGAATGTAGTTAAGCCCTTTCTTTCCGAAATGTCCTGAACTGCGGTTGTCGAAAGAAACCTGTATCATGCCTTCCTGCGCCCACCATTGTGATGCGCCCCCCACAGGCCTCCAGCGATCGTATACAGTTCCTGCATTTGGTCCGCCATAAATGCTCACCAGGATTGGATATTTTTTGTTGGGATCAAAGTTTACAGGATAAGTGATCGACACCGGAAGATCAAACAGGCCATCTGCGGATTTCACTCGCCTGATCTCCGTTTTCGGAATATTGTAATTGTCAAATTCAGCGCCTTTACCATCGAACAGATCACGAACGATCTTTCCTTTTGCATCTACCAGCGATATTTTCACAGGAGTAGATACATTGGAATATGCGGTAACAAAATATTTCGCGTTTGGCGAAAGGCTTACCTGGTCGTGAGAATACTCGCCGAATGTGAGGCGTGTAAGTCCCTTACCATCAAAACCAACTTTATAAAGATCGAAGCGGGCTGAATTTTCTTTTCTTGCACGGATATACAGCTGCTTTGCTTTTTCATCAACCTTCAAAATGCTGGTTCCCCAGAAATTGCCGGTTGTGATCTGGCTCAGTTGCTTACCCGTCATATCGTGCAGGTAAAGGTTCTCCCAGCCATCCTTATCGCTTTTAAGAATAAAGCCTTTGCCGGCTGAAAGAAATTCGATGCGGCTGGCCTCATCGAGGTCGATCCAGGTAGTCTGCTTCTCATCATATATTTCTTTTTTGGCGCCGGAGGCATCAACCTGGTAGATCTTAAGGTTATCCTGTCCGCGGTTCATCCACTGCACCCATAATTTGCCGTCTGGCGTCCACATAGGCTGACCGAAATACTGGTCTTCTTTTTCATTGAAATCAGCCCATACAGGTGTGGTATTATCTACTGAAACAAGCCCGATGCGAACGTATGGGTTCTTATCGCCGGCTTTTGGATAGCGTTCGTGCTCAAGGTAGCCATGTTGTCCATCGATCACATAGATCGGGAAAACCGGAACCGGCGAATCATCAAAACGCATGAAAACGAGTTGTTTGCTATCGGGAGCCCACCAGAAAGCGCGGTAACGTCCGCCTCTTCCGAGGATCTCTTCATAATAAACCCATGAGGCGTATCCATTCAGGATAGAATCGTTGCCATCGTTGGTAAAGCGGATCTCTTTTTTAGATTCCACTTCCATGGCATACAGGTCGTTTTTACGGGTATAAGCCACCCATTTGCCATCCGGTGAGGCAGTCAGGTTCTTTACATCGCTCTTTAAACCCAGCGAAGAAGCTGATGGAGCTGTGGGTCTTGAAGGCGTGGTAGCTGGCTCAGTATAAGGCACAGCCTGGCCGGTTTTAACGTCAACCGACATGGTTTTCATTTTGCCGCCATCGGTTTCGTCTCTTCTCGATTCAATATAATGGTCATCGTCTACCCAGCGATTGATCTGGGGCATTTGCTTTTGCACGTTGGTGGCCGTTCCCTTGAACAACTGATCGTAACTGAAATCTTTTTTCTGCTGCGCAGAAAGCGAGGCAGCAACCAGTAACAGCAACAAAGGGAAACAGGACATCAGGCATTTTCTCATGGTGATGAAATTTTTGTGTGGATGAGCAAATTACGAAGCTTGGGAAATTATTTAGTACCGAATATCCTAAAGATTGATTATAAATTATTCATTACTGATTATTCACGTCTTCCTAATAATCAATAATAAATAATCAATAATCACCTGACTTCCTGCATATCTACCAGCCTCCTGTAAAAACCATCGCGCTCCATCAGCTCGTTATGCGTTCCCCGCTCAACGATCTCGCCCTGTTTCAGCACCACAATGCTATCCGCATGTCGTACCGTGCTTAGCCTGTGGGCTATCACAATGCTGGTGCGGTTCTGCATCAGGTTATCCAATGCATCCTGAACCAGTTTTTCTGATTCAGTATCCAGCGCAGAGGTAGCTTCATCAAGAATCAGGATCGGAGGGTTCTTATAGATGGCCCTTGCAATGGCAAGCCGCTGCTTCTGGCCGCCGCTCAGGCGGGAGCCGCGGTCACCCAATGTAGTATCAAACTTCTTTTCGAGCCCATCGATGAACTCGGTAGCGTTAGCGGTTTGTGCTGCCCGGGCCAGTTTTTCCGCATCTACCGGTTGGCCCATGGTGATATTTGCAGTGACGGTGTCATTAAAAATAATGGCTTCCTGCGTAACAATGCCGATCTGTTTTCTCAGGTCGTCCAGCTCGATATTCCTTACATTTTCCCCGTCAATGGTAATGCTGCCTTCCTGCACATCATAAAACCTCGGAACAAGATCGCCCATGGTGGATTTTCCCGAGCCGCTATGGCCAACCAGGGCTATCATTTTGCCCTTGGGAATAGTAAGATTGATGTTTTTCAGAACCGGTTCCTGGTTGTAGCTAAAAGTAACGTTGTTGAAGCTGATATCATTTTTGAAATCATCGAGGGCAACCGGGTTCTCTGCATTTCTTATATCGATGGGTGAATCGATGAGATCATATACGCGTTCAACGGATACCAATCCTTTTTGCAAAGAAGTAACAGCGGTAGAAATGTTCTTTGCGGGTTGAAGTATCTGCGAGTAAAGCGCCAGGTAAGTGATGAAGACAGAGCCTTCCATATTACCTTCTATAACCAACTTGCCGCCGTAAAGTACAACCGTTACAATAATGGCAATACCGAATAGTTCAGAAAGCGGGGATGCCAGCTCTTTTTGATTGAACATGGCCTTGCTGCTTTTGGAAAAACTGCGGTTGATGCCCGCAAAATGCGATTGAAAGAACTTACGGGCGCCAAACGCCTGGATGATCTTGATGCCGGAGATGGTTTGATCAACAGACTGAAGGATGCGGGCCAGCATTTCCTGGTTGAAATAGCCTTTTCTTTTTAAGCTGCGCGATATAATGGAAATGATGAAACCTGAAACCGGGAAAAAGATGATCGTAAATAAGGTCAGCGACTGAGACCAATAGAAAAGCATAACAAAATAAGCAACGATCACAAAAGGGTCCCTTAAAAAAACCTGGAAAGCATTGATCACGGAATGCTCTATCTCCTGAACATCGTGTGTGATCACAGTAAGTAGATCGCCTTTTTTCTGGTGATTGTAAAAAGAAAGCGATTGATCACAGAAACGGTCGTACAGCCGCAGCCTGATCCTTTCCAGCATCACCATGCGCAGCCTTACCAGCACGCGAACGGCCATATAACGGAAAAAGTTGGAGAGGATGGTAGCGATCACAATTACGCCGCATACGTACGCAAGCGCGAACCATTTCCCTTTTTGCGTGGAGAAATAGTGGAAGTAATAGGAGAAAATATCTTTAAAATAATCCAGGCTGAAACGGAATGCCCCCGGATGTGCGTTAGCGGTTATGGCATTACTGTTGAACAGGGTATCCAGCAGGGGAATGAGCATGGCAAAATTCACGATCCCGAATACGATGCCGAAGAGCGTGTAAATAATATATTCCGGGAAGTAGTGATGTAACGGCCTTGCAAAGGAAAGCAGCCTTTTTACTAAACGCATTTCTTAATAAAAGCGGCAAATTACGGAAGGTGTGTGATACTTGGTGATATTGCTAATTACACTGTCAATTAGTGAAGTATATGGATAGATAAAGAATAAAAAAAACCCCGGTTTCAAACCGAGGTGCAAATTTTTTGACTTTTTGCCACCCTACAGACCTATACAGGAAGCAAGGCGACAGTGCAAATCTAAAAAAGTTTTGCAGAAGTTCAAAAAAAAGAACTGCAAGATGTACTGAAAGTGCGTGTAACCCAATAATCATTTTACTTTCGCACATCAAAATTTTTGAATGACCTGTTCATTGGTAGTATCAACCTATAATCGTCCGGATGCACTGGAGCTTTGCCTGGAAAGCATCCTTAGGCAAACGCAGTTGCCGGATGAAGTAGTGGTTGCCGATGATGGGTCGGGAGAGGTAACCCACGCATTGGTACAATCGTTTCAGCAAAAAGCTTCCGTTCCTGTGCGGCATGTATGGCAGCCGGATGAAGGATATCAACTGGCCCGGATACGCAACAGGGCGTTTGCCGCAGCCTCCGGTGAGTACATCATACAGATAGACGGCGATCTTCTGCTGGATGAAAATTTTGTAAGCGATCATCTTAAAATGAGCAAGCCCGGCAGGTTTGTAAGCGGTACCCGTACTATGATGGATGCGGAGCTTACCCAAAAGCTCCTTACAAAGGAAATAAGCGCTAAAGACATTCTTAAATTTCCCGAACACCTGGTGAAAAGGCACAATGCAGTTCGTTCCGGGCCGTTAAGAGAGATATCTTACCTGCTTGAGCGCAACCGGCGCAATTATAAATATGTGCTTGGATGTAATATGGCATTCTGGAAAAAAGACCTCCTGAGCGTGAATGGATACAATGAGTCGTTCAAAGGATGGGGCAAGGAAGACAACGAGCTCACCGTGCGGCTTCAGAACGCCGGTGTTCAGCTGAGGTTCATTAAATTCGGGGCGGTGGTATACCATTTGTACCATACAGTTGCCGACCTTTCATCAGTCCCTGCCAATGAAGAAAAGCTGCTGCAAACCATCGAACAACGCATTACTTTCGTACCCCGGGGCATGAACACTTACTTGTCCTCTTAAGCGTTTAAAGAATAGTATATGACAGAATCAAAACGTCAAAAACAGATTGCAGGCCTTCTGAACGAAGAGCTGAACGATATATTCCGCCGGCTTAGCCTTAACATGATGGATGGCGGAATGATCTCCATTACCAGTGTAAAGATCACTCCCGACCTGCTGGACGCGAGAATCTACCTGAGCCTTTTCCAGGTAAAAGATCCAAAAGCGGCAATGAAGAAGATAGAAGACAGGGGCTGGGATATTAAGCGTGAGCTGGCCGGCCGTGTAAAGCAACAATTGCGGCGCATCCCTGAACTGAAGTATTTCCAGGACGATACGCTCGACCATGTATTTAAAATGGAAGAGCTTTTTAAGCAAATCAACAAACCCGGTGATGGTAATGAATTAGCTGATTAGCTGATTTGATAATTAGCTGATTGAGCTTCCGGCTATGAAATTGTTTTTTAATCAGCTGATCAGCTTATCATCCAATCAGCTAATAAACCAATAAACTCCTCCATGAACCTCCTCTTCGCCTGGCGCTATTTTCGCTCACCCAAATCAACAAACGCTATCAACATCATAGCGTGGGTAAGCATGGTTGCCATTGTGGTAGGAACAGGAGCATTGGTAGTTGTGCTGAGCGTTTTCAATGGCTTTGAAGGGTTGGTGAAATCTTTATATTCTACTTTTTATACAGACCTTAAAGTACTGCCGGCGAATGGCAAAACCCTCAGGCTTTCCGGTGAGCAGTTGAAAAAGTTAGGTATGGTAAGTGGAGTGAAGGCTTTTTCGCTGGTGGCGGAAGACAAAGCACTGCTGCAAAACGGAGAATCGCAATCATTGGTTTTTTTAAAAGGGGTAGATGATCAATACACCAAAGTAGCCGCTGTGCAGGACAATATGATGGCGGGCAGTTTTAATCTCGGCACAGTAGATGAGCCTGCCGTAGTACTGGGTGCAGGAGTAGAAAATGCATTAAGCATTCAGAG
>JBAVMD010000453.1:0-4850 GCA_049689695.1 Chitinophagaceae bacterium
GATGTCTATAGAGTTTTGACATCAATCTTATAACCCATGCACAAACTTCCTAAACGCATTGAATTTGCGAGAGCTTTACGTAAAAGGCAAACGCCTGAAGAGGAGATCATGTGGTCTCATCTGCGGAATCGTAAGCTTGGAGGATATAAATTTCTAAGACAGTTTCCGGTTGTTATACCTGAAGGTTTCTTTATTGCGGATTTCTATTGTGCCGAGAAAAAATTGGTAGTGGAGATTGATGGAGGAATACATCGATATCAGCAGGAATATGACAGGTATAGGGATGAA
The DNA here is from genome assembly GCA_049689695.1 of Chitinophagaceae bacterium. Lineage (GTDB taxonomy): Bacteria > Bacteroidota > Bacteroidia > Chitinophagales > Chitinophagaceae > DASPKM01. The sequence goes on from JBAVMD010000453.1 coordinate 289, forward strand.
GTAATGAAGTCTATGGGAATGGTGGTGATAAGGATTACTAATGAGGAGGTGAATGGGGATGTGTATGGGGTGTTGAGGAGGATTAAAAATGTTGGGTGGCTGAATAAACGGGGGCTGGACTCACCCCCGATTCCCTAGCGGGAATCGACCCCTCTCTGCCCCGCAGAGAGGGGTAAATACAGGTTCGTAATGCGGTGAGAGATGGGGTGAGTGGTGTTTTTAAATAGAGTTGATGTATGAATTGGTAAACCCCATATAAATTTTGTGCTGTTCCCGGAGTTTCAGCGACTCATCCCCTCCCTGCTCGCAGGGAGGGGTGGTATTGCGCAGCAATACCGGGGTGGGTAAAAAGAACTCACAGAGGATTACCTTCGCGCTTGTGAAACGCAAAAACATTATCCTCCGTGACGTTCTAGTAGAAGCCTACGCCGCTGAAGGCAAGAGCCTTGCCCGTGTAGATGGCAAAGTGATCTTTATTGAAAAGGCAGTACCCGGCGATGTGGTAGACCTGAGGCTGGGTAAGAACAAAAAAGATTGGGCCGAAGGAACCGTACTGGCTTTTAAAAAACATTCTTCCGATAGAGTTGTGCCCTTCTGCCCGCATTTTGGAGTTTGCGGAGGATGCCAGTGGCAGATGCTGCCATACGATAAGCAGCTGCAGTACAAACAGCAGCAGGTGGCGGATAACCTGCAGCGCATCGGGAAAGTAGCCCTGCCCGAAATGCAGCCCATCATCGGGGCGGAAAAAGCCACCCACTACCGCAATAAGATGGAATATACCTACGGCAATAAGCGCTATCTGCTGCCGCAGGAACTGAACAATGCAGAGATATCCGGTGATATGAATGTGGCCGGCTTTCATGCAAAAGGGTTTTTCGACAAGGTGGTGGACATTGATGTGTGCTATCTGCAGGAAGAGCCTACCAACCTGCTGCGAAAGATCGCCAAGCAATTTGCATTGAACCATGATCTTTCCTTTTACGACATCCGTGCACACGAGGGCTTCATGCGCAACCTGCAGCTGAGGGTATGCAGAACAGGGGAAGTGATGGCCAATATGGTTTTTGGCTATGAGGATGAAAGTATGCGCACACAGTTATTGGATCACCTGCTGAAAGAGTTTCCTAAACTGACCACGCTTTTATATACTATCAATACAAAATGGAACGATAGCCTGAACGATCAATCGCCTGTAGTATATCATGGCAAGGGCTACGTAGTAGAAACGCTGGAGGATTTTAAGTTCAAGATCGGGCCTAAGTCTTTCTTTCAAACCAATACCAGCCAGGGCGAGCGATTGTACCAGGTAACACGCGAGTTTGCTGAGCTTACCGGCAAGGAAACGGTGTATGATCTTTATTGCGGAACGGGCAGCATCGGTATTTTTTGCAGCAGGGGAGCAAAGAAGATCATTGGGGTGGAAGTGATTGAGGAGGCAATTGCCGATGCAAAAGAGAATGCATTGCTGAATGAGATTGCACATGCAGAATTCTTTGCGGGTGATGTAAGCGATGTATGTACTGCTGAATTCTTTGCCCAGCATGGCAAGCCGGATGTGATCATTACAGATCCGCCCCGCGCCGGCATGCATGAAAAGCTCACGCGCAAGATCCTGGAAATGGAAGCACCCATTGTGGTTTACGTGAGCTGCAACCCTGCTACCCAGGCGCGTGACCTGAATATTTTAGACGAGAAATATGCCGTAACCCGCATTCAACCTGTAGATATGTTCCCACATACGCATCATATTGAGAATGTGGTGCAACTAAAGCTGAAAAGTAAGTGATTGTATTGGAAAGCAAAGGAACGCGGATTATCAGGATCGGTTATGATCAATTAGGATCAGTCACTGCGTTTGTGTATGTTCTAAAAGTTAGCAAGGACAAATCATAAAAAACCCTAATAGATCCTAATGATCCGCGTTCCATTAAGCTTTAAGCTAAAGCAAGTAACCTATTTTACGGCAACCGCTGTCACCAACTCAGCAGATGAGCTTTTTGTTCCCATCGGGGGTTTGGTTTTGAATTTAAACGGGATCTTCTTTCCGGGCCTGATCACTTCATACACAACCAAACGTTGCGTGGAAATAATGGCGCCCGTCTTTGACAGGTAAGAAACATCCAGCACCATGTCTTTAAACACCATGGTTGAAGAGGTGTTAACGATACTGCCTTCAATAACCGTTTGCCCCACGATGTTCCGGTGCGTCTTGATTGTTTTGGAGAGATATTTTGTTGGGTTGAATACTTCTTTAGGTGCGGTTTCTTTAGAACGCTCAGCTACCGTTTTCACTGCTTTTTTTTCGGGTACGGGCGGGTTCACGGTTTCAGTTACTACCACATCTGGCTTGCTTTGGGTGCTTTGTACGCTTTTGTTTATTGTTTGAACCGGTGGTGCCGGCTTCTTTTTATAGAATAACAGAACTGAACCGCTGAACAGAATGATGGCTGTAACGGCAACAGCAAATAGAATTGCGGGCTTTTTACGCGGTTTGTTTGCGTTGGGTTGTATAGGTGGAGCTATATTGGTTTTCATGAGGATTCAAGGGTAAACTCTTAAACAGCAGAAACGGCAGAATATTGCGCGGCAACAAAAAAGTTGGAGGAACTTGGAAGTTTAAGGCTTGAGGTTTAAAGTTTAAGGTTTTTACATGCATGTAAGAACCTTAAACTTTAAACCTCCAACTCATTGTTTAGTCTTCCGCCGCCAGTTCATCTCCGGTTGGCAGGTGCCTGTCGCGGTTTGCGTCAGGGTCTGCTGACTTAGGCTGCGGCTCAGACCGCTGGCCACCCGTTGGTTTCTTGCTGTGGTTCGATTTGCCACGATCTGCATCAGGGAATCCCTGGTTGCTTTGGTTGCTGGCTCCCTGGCCTGATGAACCTCGTTTGTTATTGTCTCCACGTCCTGACATATCATTAAGTTTTTAGGTGAATGAATGTTTAGGATGTGGGTACAGTAATTGTGCCAGTCCACAACATCACACAATGCGTTTGTGACTGGCCGCTTTTACCCATTTATCTTTTTTGCATTCAGGGCAGGCATGCCGGGAAGCGGGTTGCAGTTTATCTGTAAATCCACAAAACACGCAGGCGTATTGATCTGTCACAGAAATTTTTCTCACCTGGTTGAGAATGGTATCCGGCATAATCGGCAGGCCATAGCATACGTTTTTATCCTCGTAAAAAAATATGCTGATGCCTCCGTTGGTTTCAATGATGGCTTTTTGTACCTGGCCCAGGTGAGATACGCCTTTGAGGCGCAGCTCTGCAAAAAATTCATCTTGCCCCAGGGGTTCTTTCTCAAAATTATTAATGGCAAACTTGCCTTCTTCTACCAGGCAAACGGGATGACCTTCTACAAGGTGTTCTATTTTTTTGTTTCTGCCCACTACGTGCGTTACGAGCAGGTAAAGACTGGTAACCATAATAAAAACGATGATGGCAGGAAGCAATCCTACATCTTTATAAAACATAGGATCTCCGGCAGCAGAGCCCAGGCCGATGATGACCACCAGCTCAAACACTGATAGTTGTTTTACGCCTCTTTTACCCAGGATACTTAGACTGATAAGTATTACTGAGAACATGATGAGCGAACGGAATACAGTCTCGGGTAAAAAGCTCCATTCTTCGCTGCCGAGAAGGAGTTGTTTCCAGGAGAATGATTTGGATTGAAGGAAGAACATGCGGTGAATTTAATGAATGTATAGGTATAGCGGGTGTCAACCGATACCGGGATATGTAACAGCCTTGTAAACTAAAAGCAGGACGAGCTGTTGGATCAGGGTTGGTATATAGTTACCCTATAGTTACTATGAATTTACCATATATTAAAGTCCCGTGAATGTCTCGTCAAGGTCTCGTGAATGTCCCGTGAATGTCAGGTAAAGTTCAGGTGAAGGTCTGGTAAAGGTCAGGTGAACCTTTGTTTTGCTACCGGTATTAGGAGCGTTTGCAAAGCGGTATCCAAATATAAAACATTTCAGCGAAATAGCTTGGCGTGCCTGCATTTTATTAGCAATGCAGCTTTAATATGGATGAACGGATTATTGTATTTTGCTTAAGCAATAACTATTCAAGTAAACTATGTTTATCGTTTTCCAGGTTGCTGTGTGGTTCTTTTCATTTTTTGTGCTGGCAGTAGGCATTGCCGGAAGCCACGGCAATCTTTCATTTTCAAACGGAGGATGGCAGGTTGCTTTAATAATTACTGTGTTGCTTAGTTTGCCGCTGGTGTATTTGCTTATTGCAAGAAAGCGGATTGAACATAAAAAACTTTATTTCTCCATTGCAATAGTGGTTTTTATTTTATCTATGGCAGCCCTGTATATTGGCCTGCCAACGCGCACAAAGAAATTTATTGTTGACAAACAAGAAACAATAAGGTTTTCTTTTTTGAAGAATGATGACCTTGATATAAATTTCAGCTTGCACCCCGTAATGTTTAGCAGGATGTATTTAGAAGCAAACATTATAAAGGGCGGCGACAGCGTAGATCTGAAACAACTGAAGGTAGTTGTTGTAAATGCTAAGAAACAGATTGTTCAACCTGCATTCAATCCC